>JAYSRS010000639.1:0-8237 GCA_043720935.1 Saprospiraceae bacterium | reverse complement strand
CCAATAGATTTTCTTGAAGGGCGTCTTTTAAGCGAAGCGAAAAACAGCCCGTTTTGAATAGTTCAAATATTATGTAGGGTTTCAAAAAAATCCTTTATAAAATCCGTGTTAATCCGTGAAATCCGTGGATAACTCAATTTTAATTCTAAAAAAATGATAGTTGCCATAGATGTACATTACCGAGAAAACGAAGCAAAAATCGTCTGTCTCGAACTCGATAATTGGACAGATAACGTGTCCTCAAAAACGCATATCGTCTATAAACGCAATGTGGCGGACTACGAATCAGGTGCATTTTATAAACGTGAATTGCCGTGTATCATCGAAATTATGGAATATGTTGACCTAGAAATGGTCGAATGTATCATCGTGGATAGTTATGTGTATTTGGACAATGACGGTAAAAAAGGCTTGGGTTGCTACGTTTTCGAGCATTTTAAAGGCGAAATTCCCATAGTTGGCGTTGCCAAAACGTCTTTTCATGACAATACCAAAAATGTCCGTCCTGTACTGAGGGGGTCGAGCGCGTCGCCTTTGTACGTGACGAGCATTGGGATAGATGTGGATGTGGCGGTGAAGCACGTCGTGTCAATGGCGGGAGAGTTTAGAATGCCGATGCTTTTGAAATTGTTGGATGCTTTGACGAAAGAAATTTAATGTATCAATGCGCCAACAAAATAGAAGCAGGGACGTCTAACTCTTGATACAGCCGTTTGACCATTGAAAAAGTGAGTGGTCTTTTCCGATTTAGCACTTCCGAAGCTTTGCTCGCACTGCCGAAATAAACGGCTAAATCTTTATTTTTCAGATTCAATTCTTCGGCTCTTAGCTTAATTGCCTCAATCGCGTCGGGAGCAGTTATGGGATAATGCTTATTTTCAAAATCATCCGCTAAAATAGAAAGTACCTCCAAAAGGTCTTCCTCTGGCGACTCTTCGGCACAATCTACTAAGGCATCTATTTGCGCCAAAACGACTTCATATTCTACTGCCGTTCTAATCGGCTTAATGGCTATTGTCATGATTATTATTGTTTTAAATATTTTAAATATGCTCAATATTTTCTATTTTGTCGTATTCTTTATGCGTTCCGATGAAGCGAATATATACCGTTTGAATTTTATATCGAAATAAGACGATAAGCCGATATTTGTTGTGGGTTATATTAAAAACAATGCGGCCATTACTGATAGTATAATTTGATTTTTGTCGGTCATTTATCAGCAATTTCTAATGTGGCTTTTTCACGGCGGCGTAGCTGCCAAATCTCGGTAATATTCAAGCAACCAAGGTCTTTTTTTACGCGGTGTAACCGCGAAATAGGCGATTTTGCGGTTACACCGCATAGAAAACTGGACTTTGACCTATTATTACCGAGATTTTGCAGCTACGCCGCAATCGAAATCCCACATTAGAAATTGCTGGTCTTTTACCCATTTTTCCATGCAAAACTACATTTTTTCCAACAAATACTGAGGGGTATGTTTTTAACCTAATTTTGAGAAAATTATGAGTTATTTTAAATGTAAAAAATAAACGATGTACACGCTTGATTTTTCTACGGCTTATCGTCAATTTTACCTGTTCGATAAAGACATCAAAGGCGCAACCGATTCGCCAAATTTTTGGTCAAAAGCCGCCCTTGATTCTGGGTTAGCTCTTGAAAAAGGTGTCATTGGCGTTGGCATTGCTGCTTATGGGCAAGTTAGATTGACGATACAAATATTTGATAATGAACCACTTATCTTTAATTCTGGCAATTGGGACAGAATTACAGAAGGCAGCATCAAAATAAAAACAGGCTATTTGCAAATTTTGGATTGCCCAAATTCAGAAGCGCAATTGGAGATAGCATTAGAAAAAAATGCCTATCGCATGCGGGTGTACGGAGCAAATTTTGCAAGCGTAGTGGGCGATGAAGGTGACGATTTTTACCACATCGAACTTTGGAAAGCACCCTACCAAAAGCGGTCGGTTTTGAAAAAATATAAAAACGCATCTTAACACCCCTCAGTATTTTCAAGCATTTAAGCGTAATTTTGCCCAAAATTTTAGTATTCCCTCATTTCTAAAACGTCCTCGATGTCCAAAACCTCGACGACGTTGGCATTAAAATATACGTTCAGTTATGAAACACTTGATTCAAAAAACACTAACCATTCTTGGTTGTATCGCTTTTTTTACCTCTTTTGACGACCCGATTACGTCGAAAACGACAACGCGTACAACAAGCGCACCCCCTCAGTATCCGACCAATTATTTTCAGTCGCCCGTCATTGGGCCGCTCGTTTTGAGTGGCACTTTTGGGGAATTGCGCGGCAATCATTTTCATTCGGGTATTGATATTAAACCGACGCGGCGGGGCAGCACCGAGCCGCTTTTTGCTGCCGCCGAAGGTTACGTGGCGCGCATCCGCATACAAGAGGGCGGTTACGGGCAAGCTGTCTATATCGCGCATCCGAACGGCTACACAACGGTTTATGCTCATTTGGATAAGTTTGCGCCTGATATTCAAGCATTTACGCGAAAAAAGCAGTACGAAAAGCAGCAATTTGAAGTGGATTTGATTTTGCAGCCCAATGAATTGCCGATGCGTCAAGGCCAAAATATTGGGAACATGGGCAATCGTGGCCACTCGTTTGGGCAGCATCTACATTTTGAAATTCGAGATACGAAAACGGAGAAAGGCATCAATCCCTTGCTTTTTGGCTTCGGACTGCCCGACAATGTGCCGCCGACGATGGATGGTTTAAAAGTTTATCTAATGGATGATAAAAAAGAAATCGTTGGCACACGTTATATAAGTCTCGTCAAAAAATCGGCAACCGAATACGGCGTCGCGGGTGATACGCTTGATGTGAACGCGCCAAATGTCGCTTTTGCTTTGAGAACAAACGATTCGCACAGTAAAGAATCGGGTGAAAATGGCATTTTTAGCTTGGATTTGACGTGCAACGATGCGCCGATTTATAAATTTACGACCGAGACTTTTGGCTTCGACGAAACCCGTTATATCAATGCCCACCTCGATTATTTTGAGCAACAACACCGTCGGACGTGGTATCACCGCGCTTTTTTGTTGCCGAACAATCGGTTATCTATATATCAATCTGTTGACAATCAAGGGATTACACCCCTCAGTATGTTGGATAATTTAGGCAAACGAATGAGCCTAACGGCAAAAGATGTCGCAGGCAATGCGACGACTTTGCGTTTCGTTGCCCGTTTCAAAGAGCCGTTGACAATGGCACTGCCTAAAACGTACAATTATTTTTTACCATCCAATAAAGAAAGCATCGTCAAACTCAACGGTGATGCCGCGACTTTTTACTTTCCAAACACGGCGTTCTACGACAACGTTTTTGCTAATTTTTACCTATCAGATACTGAGAGGGCCAATTTTTCGCCGACTTATCACCTTCACGATGTCTTAGTGCCTGTTCATTCTTCTATCAATATTTCGTTGAAACCGACAAATTTGACGGAGGAGATGCGCCCAAAAGCCTTCATCGCTTATTGCCAAAGCAATGACGGACGGACATATTCATGCGGTGGAAAGTGGTCGGCAAACGGCAATTTAGAAACCCAAAACAACCGTTTTGGCAATTATTCGATTCAGATTGATACCGAAAAACCACGTATTACCCCCGTCAATTTTCAAGCAGATATGCGAAAACTGAGTCGAATTGCCTTCAAAATCCGTGATAATCACGAGACGATGGGCAATGCACGGCCTTTGCGTTACCGTGCCGAAGTGGACGGAAATTGGTTGATGATGGAAATGGATGGTAAGTACGATTTGCTGTTTCATAAGTTCGACGAGGGCGTTATTGCCGACGGCGAACATACGTTCAAACTCGTCGTGACGGACGACCGCGACAATGAGGCGGTGTTTGAAAGGAAATTCAGAAAATAGATAACGTGTTTTTCTTGTTATTCAGAAGGAATCTCTTTCCTCCGTGGTTGTCCTAACGAGTTTTGTCATTCAGAAGGAATCTTTATTTTATGTGTTGAATTAAGTCCACAAAAAATAGAGATTCCTTCTGAATGACAAAACTCGTAGCGACAAAAAAGCTATTTATAAAGCGGCAGTCGAAACTCAAACGATGTCCAGTTATCCACACTCGTTGCGTGAATTTCGCAGCCATGCAAATTGACAATTTTTTGAGCAATCGCCAAGCCCAAACCCGTGCTGTGTTCGGAGGTTGAGGTTTTGAAATAACGGTCAAAAAGAAGCGGTACTACTGAGGGGTCAATTGTTTTTGATGAATTGGCGATATTTATAACTAATTTAGGTTCAAGGGTTTGTACGTTAATTTGAATCGAACTAACGCCGTTCATCGGTGCGTTGTGCCGCACAGCATTGTCCAATAAATTTTGAAAAACACGGTCAATCAACTTTAAATCCGCCTTCACCCACGGCGTATTTTCTGACAAATTCGTTCCAATCTGAATGCCTTTTTCACCGCAAATTACTTCGTATTTGGCCATTACATCGCCCAATAATTCGGCAATTGGGAACGGCTCGACGGTCAGTTTTAGCGCATTTGATTCCAGTTTTGAGAGTTCAAAAAGGTCTTCAATCATTTTTTTCAGACGCGTGGATTCGCTTTGCGCGATGGTCAAAAAACGCTCGCGCTCGTCCATCGTCAAGGTGTGTCGGCGCATGAAAAGGGTTTCCAAATAGCCCGACAAATTGGTCAATGGCGTTCGTAAATCATGCGATATATTAGCAATCATTTCTCTGCGTAAAGTGTCTATTTCCTTGAGTTTATCGTTACTTTCGGCCAATTCTTGACTAATTGTAAGGTTCTCTGCGTAGGCATCTTCAAGCCGTTTTTTTATCCGATTTTCTCTAACCAAAAGCCGCCGCAAACCCAAAAATAACAGGATAATAACGGGTAAAATGAGACACAAAGCAATCACTAAATTTCGTAGTGCCAAGTTCCGCGCTTTAAGGGCAAAAGCATCAAATTTTTCGTCCACCATCACGACCGCAACGGGATTGCCTCGGCTGTCACGTACGGGAGCGAACGCCGTCAGCCACATACCGAATTGGTCTTTGTACATCGGAATTTTGCCCCCCTCAGTAAAACGCTCTTGAAGAATCGGATGCGACGAATTGTAAATATGTCTAAAATAAGGCGCATCATTTGACGTAGCGATAAACTGAAAATTACGGCTCGTGGCGTCAAAAATCATGGTGTAAGTCGGCGTTTCCAACATATTTGCATCGTGATTGCGCCGCAAAATATAGTGCAAATTGTAGTAATCTGTATCTTGCGTATTGAAAAGCACCGCATCGTGTAAAGGGTAACGCGCCACAACTTGACGGTGCAAATCGCCGCTGATTTGCAAAGCCAAGGCGTTCGCAATGCCTTCTAATCGGAACAAACTTCGCTCTTCGTACTGTTCCGATTGTCGCCGATAATTCCACACCGTGAAATACGCCGTTATGAGCAAATAGCCGACCGACACAAGGACTAAAATGCGGTTTGTTGGCTTTTTAAAAAAATTAAATACCATCACGTGAGTTTAAAATGTGGATTTTTTATAATCCCAATAATATTGCCTGACGGGTCTTTGACCATTGCGACCCATATCCCGCCGCCTACTTCGTTCGGTTCGGCGTGTGCGGTTGCCCCATTTTCAAGCAAGGCATTGTAAGCCGCTTGAATGTCGTCAACGCCCCAATACGTTTCCACATTATCGGCGGCGTGATTGTCGGTTTCAAAGGATTGCAAACCCAATTCGTAGCCCGCAACGGCATAACCGACGTAAAAGGGTTCATCAAAATAAGGCGGAAAGCCGAGTATTTTGGTGTAAAAATCTTTGGCGGCGTCGAGATTTTTGACGCGGTAAACGACGGTGCGAAGACCGAGAAATGGTATCATAACTGATTCTTAATTTTTATTTTTGAATTTTTACTAAAACAAACTATTTTTGTCACTGATTTTAACGTTTAGAACTTTATAAAAACCGAGCAATGGCTAGAGACTTAATTCACGATGTTGTCAGGGAAGCCCTCGTAAAAGATGGTTGGACAATTACACACGACCCTTACCGCATGGAAAACTACGACCCTGCTTGAGAAATAGATGTAGCTGCAGTGGTTAACATAGAAAAAAAAATAAAGCATCACCAACGCGTTTTGACTGCCTACGTCGAACAATTAGCTAAAGAGCGCAATGAATCACTTGGTTCAACGCTTGGTTATCAAGCAGTTACAGATATAAAACACAATCAATTTCAATTAATTCACATATCATGGTTTGGTCGTCAGCACTCTTTTAAGGTGTTGCTACATTTTAGTATTCACCCAGAAACGGGTAATATTTGGGTACAACAAAACAACACTGAAATCCCTTTGGATACCGATTTTAGTGATTTGGGCATTCCAAAATCGCACCTTGTTCTAGGGTTTCGCCCTGCGGATATGCGCGAATTGTCCAATTACGCGGTCATGTAAAACAAGATTTCTTAAAAATTAAATTTAACAATCGTCCCGCCCGACCCGACGAGCCACCCCTCAGTAATGGCGTCTTTTTGAAGCGGATTGAAGGCGAAAACGTCGTAAAAATTAACATTTGGCAGACCATCGGCTACTTGCCACGATGCCCCGCCGTCCGATGTGCGCCAAAGTAAACCATCGTCGCCGCAAATGAGGCCCCTCAGTATATCGGTAAAAAAAACAGCTCGAAAGTGTTTTGCACCAAATTGACTAGCCGATTCAAGGCTCGACCACGATGCCCCGCCGTCGTTTGTCGTCAAAATTGACCCCGAATAACCGACCATAAAACCCACTTTTTCGGAAGGAAAACAGATGGATTGATAGAAATCAGCATCCAATTTTTTTAAGGGCTGCCACGTCCGACCCGAGTTTGTGGAGCGCACAACCAAGCCATAACCGACCGCAACGACCGTCGAATCGTCAGCAAATGCGACGGATTCTAACTCTTGCGGAAAGGTGTCAATATAGGGTTTTGTGGCGTTTTTTACATCAAAAGTCGCCAAAATGCCGCCTTGCCAACCTTGCCCGCCTACGGAAACGCCGCGACCGTTACGCACCGCGACATCCCGAAACCATTTCCAAAACGGATGCGCGACCCAACGAAACACGCTGTCTTTTTTCGGTAAACCAAAAATTTGTCCACTGATGCCGACGGTGTAAAAAGCGGCCCCCTCAGTATTTTGGGCTTTTGGGTCAAATCCGCCGCCATAAAGTGACCACCCTTGAACGCTGTCGGATTGCCAAGTTGTGCCGCCGTTCATTGTGCGTAGAGCGAAGCCACCTGTCCAGGTATTGCCGCCGATAATGACACCGTTTTGAGCATCAAAAAACTGAACACCTCGCCAATCATTCGATGGACTGACGACCGTTTTTGTCCACTGAACAGCCACCGTTTCTTTTCGGCAAGCCATGAAAAGAGTCAATAATGCGCTAAATCCTAGTAAAAATCGTTTATTTTTCATTAAAATGGATAATTGCGTTTGCAAATAAAGGGCGAAAGTATTACAAAGTCTTCACGATACCCCCTCGGTATTTGACTGATTTTCTTGTTCCGTTTTAAGGTTTTGAAAATATTACTGTACATTTCGCACGGCATGGGCCACAGATTGGACTGATTAGGCTCATTTTGAATTTGTGCAGTATTATCGGTTTTGAAATGTGGACATCAGTGGACTGTGAAAAACGCAACGGATGTTCAAAGTCGTCAAAATTTTGCTCAACGATTGGGCTTGAACGGTCGCTTTGCCGTTTTCGATGTCAAAAACAACCGTTTTGCCCACACCTGCGAGGTCGGCTAATTGAAGGCGTGATAGACCCGCTTCCTTACGGTGAAATTTAACAAAAGCGGCAAGTTCTTGAAAATCCATTTTATTACTGTTTAAGCGGTAAAAATAGAGTATTTTTTAGTTTAATGGTTTATTTTAGGTTTCTATTTTACAAAAATTACTGTCAAGACGGTAAAAAAAAATTTATACAGAGGGTGGTAAAAAATGGGATTCAAACATTTACGAAATCTTATAGAGTCGAGCGTTGATACGTTATATTAAAATGTCTGACTGCGGCGTAGCTGCACAATCTCGGTAATACTGCCCCAAAGCTCAATTTTTTATGCGGTGTAACCGCTAAAAGTGCTGTTTTGCGGTTACACCGCATGGTAAAAGTCGTTGTTGCTTGAGCATTACCGAGATTTTGCAGCTACGCCGCATTTAGGATATAACTAATCAACG
>JAYSRS010000638.1:0-8237 GCA_043720935.1 Saprospiraceae bacterium | reverse complement strand
GGAATTATCGGCTTTATGGTACACGTAAGTTATTGATAATCAGTTTTTTAGGTTCATACAGATTTAGGAAATTTTTAAAATTTCCTAAATCTTGGGTAAAAAACCAAAATAATGGGCTGTAACTAATTGATTATCAATCATTTATTTGTACCATAAAGCCGATAATTCCGTTAAGAATTTAAAATTAAGAATTTAAAATTTAGGAAGAGTTCATAATCAGTTGATTGAGCATTGAAATCGGCTCGAAATCGGTTGTCTTACAAATTTTAAATTCTTAGTTTTAATTTTTGATTTTCCAAAAATGAAGCTGTTTTAAAATGGTTTGATTGACAATTATTGCCTTAATATTGCGCCGAAATGGAGGGTGAAAATCTGAAATTTAGATGTGATTAACAAGTAAATAATTGACAGTCAAACCATTTTAAACCAGCTTTTTTTTATGTTGTTAACTGTAAAATACTGAGGGGGTGCTTTAAATTTTTGCTTTCCTTTTTTACGGCGGCATAGCTGCCAAATCTCGGTAATATTTAAGTTATTCACTACTTTTTATGCGGTGTAACCGCAAAGCGCGTGATTTTGCGGTTACATTGCATGGAAAATTAGTCTTATATGCTTGGTGTTACCGAGATTTTGCAGCTACGCCGCAACTCGAAAAGTTAAAATAAAATGGGTCGTTTTACGTGCCTAATTAATTGATAATCAGCTATTTGTAAATTTTTAATTTTAATTTCATTAAATCTTTTAGTTTTGAGAAATCCAGCATTATTTATCGCGGATAGTGATTTAGGCGGACGCGGTGTTTTTACGGGCGTGCCGATTATGAAGGACGATGCCATTGAAATTTGCCCCGTTATTCTGATGGAAAAGGGCGAGATGGCCATTTTGGATAACACGACTTTGTATGATTATTATTTTTTATGGGGCGACGACCAAGAACAGTGCGTTATTGCGCTTGGTTACGGCTCTTTGTACAACCATACGGCTCCGTCAAATGCCGATTATGGGATGGATTTTGACGGCCAAACAATTGAAATTTTTGCCGTGCGCGACATTCAGGCAGGGGAAGAAATTACGATAAATTATCATGGCGACCCTTACGATGAATCACCGACGTGGTTTATGACGGATGGAAAAGAACGGGTTTGATTCTCTCAGATAAAATGGGCCACTGATTGGACTGATTTGGCTTATTTACAGTGATTTTTCTTTGGATTTTCATTAATCCCCAATAAAAAATTAGTGTAAATAAGCCAAATCAGTCCAATCCGTGGCCCATTTGTTTACAATCATTTTCTAATCACAAATGCTTCGATGCGCCGATTTTGCGCCTTTCCCGCGTCCGTTGCATTGTTCGCAACGGGTTTTGTTGAGCCAAAACCTGCCGTTCCGATGCGTTTTTCATCCACGCCGTGACTGTTCAAATACCGTTTCACGGCTATTGCACGGGATTGCGACAGCTCTTTATTGCTCGTCTCTTTGCCCACATTGTCCGTATGGCCTTCTACTTTAATATCCACCTTTGGAAAGGCTTTCATAATTTTTACCAAATCGTCGAGTTGCGTTTTAGACCCCTCAGTAAGAACGGCTGAATTGGTCGCAAAATTGACATTATCGAAGGTCAGAGCCTTGGTCAAATCGGCATTTGCATCCGTAATTTCGGTGTATAATTGGTCAAGAAATGACCCAGCTTTAACCTCAATATCGCCGCCTGGCAAGGTCAATTTTTTAAGCGTTTCAGTGACCACAGGCGGTGCAACGGGTTTTTCAACCGCTACGGCCACAGGAGCTTCTGGCACTTTCGTATTACAAGTTTTGAAAAAATAAACACCCGCCAAACCTACTGCTGCGAGCAACAACCAAGGCAAAAACTTACCCAAACCACCTTCCTCAACCGCTATTTTTGGGGCTGATACTGAGGGGGGCGTCAAATCCAAGTTCGATAAACCCAAGGCACTCGTCAAGGCCGAAGGCAATCCCGCGCTTTTCAAAAATGGCAATTGCGTACCCAATAAGCTGACCAAACCGCTTGCCGTTGCCCCGCCGCCTAGTTTACGCGAAATAACATTCATCAAAATCGGCGCGGCGATGCTCATCAAACTCGATGCTGAACCCGATTTTATACCGACTGCTGACGCAATAACGCTGGCAATATTGCTTGTTTTGTTGCCAAAAAGCGTATTTACGGTGCTACCACCGCTTTCCAACAAGCCTTGCGTCGCCGAGCCGCCGCCGAGCAATGTGCCGAGCGCGCCGAAAATATCACTGCTGTGGTCGTTACCTTTCAGCATATCAAAAAGTTGCGTCGCGCCGTCCGCATTAGCCGCTTTGTTAGCCATGCCGCCTAGAACGGAAGGCAAAATAAGGCCCATTGCCTTAGACATGAGGCCACTGTCTTCGCCTAAAAAACTGGCTACTTTGGCTATAAGAGCGTTCGTCAATTGCCCTTTTACGCCGTCGAGTAAGTTCGTTCCCATGAGTAAATAGATGTCGTTTTATGATGATAACTCAAAATTGAGTAGGGCAAACGTACATTTAAAATGCAGTAAATTGGCTACGAAGGGGTGAAATCTAACCAATTTTAGAGTGAGAAAATGATTATAGTAATTCAAAAACCATTGGCACAATGGTTTTGCTCAATTTTAGTGAAGGATAAATAATTCACTGTCAATTGATTAGCGCAAAAAATGAAAAAAAGCATTGAAATTTGGTGTTTACAAAACGAGAAATACTGTGTCCCTTTTGATACCCCTCAGTATTTCCGTCATTTTATGGTTTGATGAGGTGGAAACAAATGCAAGGTTGTACTTTTGTCAATTGATTGTGGCGCGACTCTTAGGTCGCAGAATGCATCAAATACACTTTAAACGACCCAAAGGTCATTTTACGTTCAACAACCGATTGTCGTCAATGAAAAATAAAAACATTCTAAACGCTTGTTTCTCAACGAAATACGTACTATTCGTCCTTTATTATTTATCCTTCCTTCTTCCATCAAATGCCCAATCGCGTTTTGAGTTTTCGCCTTTGGCACGGGCGGCTTATGACAAAACCTTGGCCTTGAAATTTGAAGAAGCGAACGGCCTTGTCGCCGAATTGCGGCGCAAAGAACCCCACAATGCGGTGGCGTATTACATCGAAAATTATGTCGATTGTTTGAAAGTATTTATCAGCGAAGACCAAACGCTTTTTGATCAACTCGCGCCAAAAGCCGAAAAAAGGCTGTCGGTACTGAGGGGGTCGGATGCAAGTTCGCCATACTATCTTTTTTCGCAAGCGCAAGTCCGTTTGCTATGGGCGATGAACCGCGCCAAATTTGGCCAATATCTGACCGCTTTCAACGAAACGGCCACGGCTTTTGGGCAATTGGAAGCCAATCAGAAGAAATTTCCGACATTTATGCCCAACAAAATGAGCCTCGGCGTTCTCCACGCCATCGTCGGGGCGATTCCCGACAACTACAAATGGGGTTTGAAACTACTGAGTGGCATGAATGGCACAACGGCACAAGGACAAGCTGAAATTGAAGAAGTTATACATTACGCAAAATCCAATGATTTCGCTTTTGAACAAGAAGCCCTCGTCATGTACGCTTTTTTGACCCTACATCTGAATAACCAAAACGAGAACGCTTGGCAAGTCATCAATTCGCCGAAATTGAAACCCAAAGAAAATATGCTCGCCGCGTTTGCCCTCTCGAACGTGGCGATGCGGACAGGCAGGAACGATAAAGCGATTGATATTTTGCAAAATAGACCTACGACGGCGGCGTATTATCCGTTCCATTTTTTGGATTATCAACTGGGTTTATGCAAAATGTATCGCGGTGATGCGGACGCGGATATTTACTTAAAAAAATATGTTTCAAACTTTCGAGGCCGCAATTATTTGAAAGAAGCCTACCAACGTTTGGCGTGGTTTGAACTTCTCAAAGGCAATTGGAACGGCTACAAATCGTACTCGGAAACAGGAAAAACGGCGGGAAAAACGGACATTGGTGGCGATAAAAACGCATTGAAAGAAGCCAAATCGGGCATCGCGCCAAACGCTGATTTACTGAGGGGGCGTCTTTTGTTCGATGGTGGTTATTTTCAAAAAGCCTACGCTTATTTAAGTCAAAAAAATGACAATAATTTCCCTCAACAAGCTGAAAAACTGGAATTTAGCTACCGCATGGGCCGCATTTTGCAGATGCTAAAAAAGCCAAACGAGGCGATTGCGTACTTCGACAAAACGATTCAGTCGGGCAAAAACACACGTTATTATTACGCTTGCAACGCCGCTTTGCAAATGGGTACAATTTACGAAGAAAATAAAAACCCCGCAAAAGCCCGTGAATACTACAATTTTTGCTTGTCTTTGAACCCAGATGACTACGCAGACGGACTGCACTCTAAGGCAAAGGCGGGTTTGGGCCGATTGAAGAAATAAACACACGTTTGCGAAATCTTGAAGATTTTGTAAACGCACGCCATACCATAGAGCTAGTAATTTCATTTGTTTTAATCAAATTTTAATATTCTCCTTGAAATGAGCGTAAAACAGTATTTTATTTTATGCGTTGTCAGCATTTTTTGTGCTTTATTGTTTGTCAATTGCGGCATTTTTGCCCCCCAAAATGCTAAAACGCCGAGCAACTCGACCCGCTACAGCCGTCAAACAGTGCGCAATGTGGTTCAAAAAGCGCGTTCGTACACAGGTTCGCCCTACAAATACGGCGGCACGACGGCGGCAGGATTTGACTGTTCGGGCTTGATAACGGTGGCGTTTCAATCAGTTAATTTGGCTTTGCCACGCACGTCGTATGACATGGCAACCGTCGGGCGAGAAGTCAAAACTGACGACATCGAAGTAGGCGATTTGGTCTTTTTCGTTACGAGCAAAACGGGCGACCGCATCAATCACGTTGGCATCGTGACGGACATCCAAAAAGATGGTAGTGTTCGGTTCATTCATGCGTCGGATTCAGGCGTTCGGGAAGATAATTTGGGCAGTAAATACTACAAAAGCACGTTCGTCAAGGCAACGCGACCTTTTTGAGTTTTGAGTTTTGAGTTTGAGTTGGCGCAACTCAAAACCCAAAACTCAAAACCAAAACTCAAAACTTTTGTACATTTGTGTAGCCGCAACGTTTTAAAACAGCTTCTCTCTTTGAAACACATCATTTGGCGCATTTTTTCGTTTATGATTAGACCCCTCAGTATTTTAAAGTTTTGTTCCTTCTGAATGACAAACGGTTTCGGGGTCACACAAATCAAGAGCCTATTGTCATTCAGAAGGAACAAAACTCGAATTTAAAAACACCGTTTCGCATGAAAAAAATGCTTGTTTCCATCGCCTTTATGGCGATTTTCCTTGCGCGAACCCACGCAAGCATCATTCTCGTCCCCATGGACGCTAAACAAAAAGAGCATCTCAAAGCCTACGGTATCACCTTTTGGATTCTTCAAAAAGGCATCGAAGCGCATTGGCTGTTGAACTATCGCGGTGGCAGTTTTGCTTTTCCGCACCGCGTCGAATACGAAAAAGAATGCAAAACCCGCAACGTCAGTTATGAGGTAGTTTCTGACGCCCAATTTGCGGGTATTCAAAGGGAAATTGGCAATCCAGAGGTTAATATGGACGATATTAAGCTCGAAGTCGCGCCTAAAATTGCGGTTTACACGCCCCAATTTGATGAAAAAGGTAAAAAAATTCAACCGTGGGACGACGCCGTAACGATGGTATTGACTTACGCCGAAATCCCTTACGAAGTCGTTTATGACCGCGAGGTTTTGGAAGGAAAACTCGCTTTATACGATTGGTTGCATTTGCATCACGAAGATTTTACGGGTCAATACGGCAAGTTTTACGGCACTTATGCCAACACGCAATGGTACCGTGAAAACCAAAAAAACAGCGAAGTCCTGTCTAAATCGCTCGGTTATTCTAAGGTGTCTCAGTGCAAATTGGCCGTTTCTAAGCGCATCCGCGAGTTTGTGGCGGGTGGTGGTTTTATGTTTGCCATGTGTTCGGCAACCGATAGTTATGACGTGGCCTTGGCGGCAGAAGGCGTTGACATCTGTGCGTCTATGTACGACGGCGACGCGGCTGACCCGAACGCTCAGTCGAAGCTGAATTTTGATAACACATTGGCTTTCAAGGACTTTATGATTAGCCGCGACCCAATGGAATATGAATTTTCGACGATAGATAACAATGAACGTCGCACGTTCAGAACGCCTGAAACGGACTATTTTACGCTCTTTGATTTTTCGGCCAAATATGACCCTATACCAACAATGTTGACGCAATGCCACACCCGAACCGTCAAAGGTTTTATGGGGCAAACGACGGCTTTCATCAAAAAATTTATCAAATCCGACGTTTTGACGCTTGGCGAAAACAAATCCTACTCCGAGGCGCGGTATCTCCACGGCATTCTCGGACAAGGCTTTTTCACTTTTTACGGCGGCCACGACCCTGAAGATTATCGGCATTACGTGGACGACCCCGAAACGGATTTGACTTTGCACCCCAATTCGCCAGGCTATCGCTTGATTTTGAATAATATTTTGTTCCCTGCGGCGAAGAAAAAACATCGGAAAACATGATGTGCTGATGCAAAAGACCCCTCAGTAAAAAGCCGTTCCGAACCATCGGAACGGCTTTTTAGTTTTTAATTTCCCACAAACTGTTTTACGGAAAAGACTTTTGCTTAACTTCGCGCTTTCTTGAACTCAATTATAAAACAATTGTTTGAGATGTTTAATATTTAGAAAATGGCAACGAAAAAGATAAAAAACGACGTGGACGTTATCAAGAAGGCCGCTACTACTGAGGGGGTAGTTTCTAAGGCAACGACACGTATAATAACACCCGACAACAACATCGTTATCAAAGGGGCACGGGGCAACAACCTGCGGAATGTGGATTTGGTGATTCCGAAAAACAAACTTGTTGTCGTGACGGGCGTCTCGGGCAGTGGCAAGTCGTCAATTACGATGGACACGCTGTTTGCCGAAGGGCAACGCCGCTACGTGGAAAGTTTGTCGAGCTATGCGCGGCAATTTTTGATGCGGATGAAAAAACCCGATGTGGATTACATCAAAGGGATTTGTCCTGCGATTGCGATTGAACAAAAAACGACGACGGGCAACAACCGTTCAACCGTCGGTTCGATGACTGAAGTCTTTGAATTTTTAAGGCTTTTGTATGCACGGATTGGGCATACGATTTCGCCGGTGTCGGGTGCTTTGGTCAAAAAACACCAAGTTTCGGACATTATTGACTTCGTTTTAAGCAAAAATGAAGGCGACCGCGTGCAGTTGTTTATTCCGATGCCAACGAAATATGCCGACCGAACGCTTGAAGCAGAGTTGAATTTACTATTGCAAAAAGGCTACACGCGGCTTTGGAATGGTGGAAATTTGTTGCAAATTGACGAAATACTGAGGGGGGATGCTGAATTAAAAATTAAAAATTTAAAATTAAACGAGGGCGATTCCAAGGTGAAAAGTGTTGATTCCGAAGGAAAAACTAAGAAAACGAAGGCGAAAGAAGACGATGCTGCTTTTGGCAATGCCGTTTTGAAACAGCCCGTAACGGCGTTCAAAGACGCCGATTTGCGGATTTTGATTGACCGTTTTGTCGTTAAAAAAGACGACGAAGAGAATACAAAACGGATGGGCGACTCGGCTCAAACCGCGTTTTATGAGTCCGAAGGGGAGGCAATTGTAGAGATTATGGGCGGCGAAACGCGGCGTTTTAACAACCGTTTTGAACTTGACGACTTGATTTTTATTGAGCCGACGCCACAATTATTCAATTATAACAATTCATTTGGGGCTTGTCCGACCTGCGAAGGTTACGGTAAAACAATGGGGATTGACGCCGATAAAGTCATTCCCGATACGGCAAAATCGGTTTTTGAAGGGGCAATTGCTTGTTGGAAAGGTGAAAAATCGAGTGAGTGGCAAGATGCTTTTCTCCGCGCGGCGCATAAATTCGATTTTCCTGTTCATAGAGCATATCAAGATTTGACAAAATCCGAGCGTAAAATCCTTTGGAATGGCAATGCTCATTTCAATGGCATCAATCAGTTTTTCGCCATGTTGGAAGAGCAAACCTATAAAATTCAGAACCGTGTCATGCTTGCGCGCTATCGTGGGCGCACCATCTGCCCGACTTGCGAAGGCGGACGCTTGCGTGTGGAAGCGACTTATGTAAAAATTAGCGGTAAGAATATCACTGAATTGGTC
>JAYSRS010000637.1:0-8249 GCA_043720935.1 Saprospiraceae bacterium | reverse complement strand
AAAAACAAGCTGCCTCCTAGAAAAAACCTTTAAAGGGCGTCTTTCGAGCGAAGCGAGAAACAGCCCGTAAAATGCGCTTTTATTTTTTCAACGTTCCTATGAGATGGGAAACTTACTTTTTGTAAATTTTTTGAGTGGCAATTATTTTACCTTGCGATTTTACAACGCCGATGTAAATACCTGTTTCTAAATCAGTTACGTTCACGCTTGCATCAATTGAACTCACTTTTTGACTTAAAACGGTTTGTCCAAGCGTATTATGAATGTCAAAAGTGTAATTGTCTGAATCATTGAGATTAGAGATGCGTAGAAAATCACTGACTGGATTAGGATAAATTTGTACATTATTTGTTGTTATCATTTTTCTAATTAATCCTTGATTTTCATTATCATCAACTGGCCTAAGTGGAGCATCTCCATAAATACAGTCCACAAGGGGGTTAACGGCATTAATAAAAATTCGTTTCGTTTTTGTCCCGCTACCACCACAACTCAACTGACTTGCAGTAAGTTTTATTCTTAGGTAATAACCTAGGCCATTTGTCGCAAATCCTACGCTAGTACTTTCTCTGTTGCATCGGAAATATTCATTGTACGCTGCGTCTTCAATTGTTATTTCCCATTTGAAAATTCCAACAGATGTTGGGATATTGTTTAAAAGTGGTGAAAACCCAAAACGACATCTAACTGTTGATTCAGTCGGATTATCGTTAGAACCAATAATTCCTGGAGTACAATCTATACTACCAGTTGTTTGAGAAATATCAATATCAAGATTACAAATAGGAGGTGGTACACAAGCAGAAGTAATAACCACAGTTTTTGAAAATTCGCAATCAGGACCTCCAAAAAAGCCATGTTTAACAGTGTAGATGCCAGGTTGTCTGTAACGATGTGTAAAAGGCCGTTGTAAACGACCTGTTCTTGTTCCATCACCAAAATCCCAAAATTCATTAGGACCATCAGCAGTATATGCAAAATTAAATGTAGCACAACATTGGTTAGCAGTATAGGTAAATTCAGGTGAAACCGTAACAAAAGGGCAAGGACCTAATAAGTCTGACGATACTTCGCCAAGTTGTTCGTAATCAAAACTCCTTGAAATTTGAGCTGAGATATCAGAATAAAACAGACAAATCACCATGAGAGCGGAGAACGGAGAACGTTTTTCGTAAGAAAATAGTTTTAAAATTGTTAGAAAAATAATATTTTATCAAAGCGCAAAACTAAACACTAATATATTAAAAAATACTCTTTACTAAAAATTTATTATTATGAAATATAAATTTTATAAATACATCATCATTAGCCTCTTGATACTGAGGGGGGCTATTTTGATAGCACAACCTTTAAACGACAATTGCGATAGTGCGATTGAAATCGCTAATCCACGAAATTTTTGTTCTAGTTCGGGGCAATTTACTAATGTTGGTGCTACTACTTCAACGGTATCAAGCGTTTCATTTTGTTTAAGCCCTAATGGTGGTGACGTTTGGTTTTCTTTTCGAGCTGTTGCAACTGATGTTAGGGTGTCAATTCAAGGTGCAACGGCTTCTGCGCCAACAGGTACATTGGTGCGTCCTGAAGCTGCTATTTATACAGGGGTTGATTGTGCAACCATATCCGAAACGGCTTACAAATGTGATGCTTCGGGCGTCAACATCATAGAAGTTTACAAAGGTGGCATTACGCCAGGTGAGTTGTATTACATCCGTGTTCAAGGCGCAGGTGGCCGACGTGGTACTTTTAAATTGTGTATTGTTAATTACAATGCCCCCGCCAATATTACTTCTGATTGCCCCACGAGTGCGATGTTATGTGATAAATCCACAATTTCCGTAGCAAGTGTAACAGGTGCAGGAACAAATGTAAAAGAATTGGATGATGCAACTTGCTTCTATTCAAGTGGGACTACAACGAATCTTGAATCTAACTCAACATGGTTCAAATGGACGTGTTTGCAAAGTGGTACGCTTAGTTTTACCATCACACCGACTAATTTAGACGATGATATGGATTTTGCGGTCTATGAATTGCCAAATGGCGTCAATAATTGTACAGGAAAAATCTTGCAACGGTGTATGGCAAGTGGAACGAATGCAGGTGGGACGTGCGCTCTCTTGGGTGCTACAGGCTTGCGAGACAGCGAAACGGATATTGCCGAACCTTCGGGTTGTGGGAATGGTAGTCAAAATAACTTTGTAAAATCTCTTGATATGGTTGCTGGAAAAACCTACGCTTTGGGTATCAACAATTTTACAAGTACAGGCAATGGTTTTAATTTGCAATTCGGCGGTACAGGTACGTTCGTCGGCCCAGAGGCTAAAATCAATTACAGCATCCCTTCAAAAAGAATTTGCCTCGGCGAAGACATTTTATACACCGACGCGTCTTCTTTTGGCAATGGTTCGATTACAAAACGTCAATGGCGTTTCGGCAAAGGGGCCTCTATTGACACAGCAAGCGGCATCGGGCCTTACCGCGTTTTTTATAAGAGTCCAGGGTGGAAATCTATTGTTTTAACCGTTACAACCGACCGTGGTTGCCAAGTAACGACGATTTTGGATTCGATTTTTGTTGAAGGTTTTAAATACGACAGCTCAACGCGGCGGCCAACTTGCGCGCTTGGCAACGATGGTTTGATACGTTTGAAAGTCATCAGTTGTGGCCGTCCGCCGATTCGCTACAATTTTGAAAACACGGGCTACACCACGCGGGATTCCTTCCCGGGCTTGCGGACAGGCACGTACCGCATAGCCGTGACCGATTCGTCGGGCGTTTACATTGATACGTTTCGTTTTACGTTGCGGGAGCAAACCGTTGAACTTGATACGGCAACCCGCGCTGTGAAAGCACCGACGTGTTTTGGTTTTTCAAACGGTTCGATTACGCTCAAACCTTCAACAGGGCGTGCGCCTTACATCTACAATTGGGGGCGCGGCAACACCCTCGACAGCACCTTGACGGCTCTCGGCGAAGGTTCTTACACGGTCAGCATCCGCGACGCCAATGATTGCAAAGGAAATTTTACGTTTGATATTGTCGCACCGCCGAAAGTAGCCGTTAGTATTGACACGTTTAACATATCGTGTTTTGGCCGAACGGACGGGATTGCGGTAGCGCATCCGTCGGGCGGCGTCGGTGATTACCGCGTCAGTTGGAGCAATGGGGCAATTGGCGATACTGCTCGAAATTTGAAGGCGGGCACTTATACCGCCTTCATTTTCGACAAAAATGACTGTCCAACGCAAGCCGATGTACAAGTTAAAGAACCACCGCAAATCTTTTTGAATCCCAACCGCATCAAAGCGGCGCGTTGCTACGGGGATTCGACGGGCGAACTCGTTGTGATGGGTTTAGGTGGTACGCCGCCTTATCGGTACTCGATTGACGGCGTTCGTTTTCAACGCGACACGGCTTTTTTGAATATCCCATCGCGGAATTATGAGGTCGTCGTGCGCGATTCGACGGGTTGTCGGGCAACTTTCCCCGTCACCGTTCCGCAGCCGCCGCTTCTACGGGTCAGCGCGGGTGACGATTTGGAAGTGGATTTGGGCGAATCAAAAACACTTAGGGCGATTGTTGTGCCATCGTCGAAGCAAGTGAGTTACGCTTGGACACCCGCCGACTCAACGATTAGTTGCAAAAACTGCCCGATTACGACCGCAACCCCTTTAAATACAACGATTTATCGCATCACGGTTAAAGATTCTTCCAACTGTTTGGCGTTTGATGATGTTTTGTTGCGGGTCATAAAACGGCGTCCTGTTTTCGCACCCAACGTTTTTTCACCAAATAATGACGGTGTGAACGACTTTTTCACGCTTTATGGCAATCAAGCGGCGGTGAAAATCAAGTCGTTGCGGGTTTTCAATCGGTGGGGCGATATGCTTTTTTCGGCAACAAATTTACCACTTGGCGGCGACCGCATGGGCTGGGATGGCACGTTTGGCGGCAAAGAAGTCCCGCCCGATGTCTTCGTTTACATAGCCGTTGTGTCGTTTATTGATGGCGAAGAGATTACGGTAAAAGGGGATGTGACGTTGATGAGATAAGAGAATTTCAAATTTCAAGAATTTCAGATTTCAAAGATTTTAAGTTCTCAAATAGACCCCTCGACTAAAACCTAACGCGGGTTTGAAACCCGCGTCAGGTTGGTAGGTACGGTAAAAAAGCCGTTTTTCGCTCATTTTGAGCGAAAAACGGCTTTTTTACTGAGGGGGTCTATTTTTGAGATTCTTGAAACCTAATTGCCTTGAAATTTCATCAATACACCGTTTTATCACTTTTATTTTTCCATTCTCTGAACGCCACCAAACCTTCTTCGCGGAGCAAAGGCAGAATCGGAATCCGTCGTTCGGTCATCGGGGCGACCAATTCTTTGTAGAGAAAATCATCGTCAAAATCAATAGCAGCAGCGTCTTCTCGCGTACAGGCATACACAATGCGGTCGGGACGGGCCCAATAAATCGCGCCGAGGCACATCGGGCAAGGTTCACAACTCGTATAAACGACGCAACCGTCAAGCTGAAAACTGCTTAAATGGCGGCAAGCGTCTCGGATAGCTACAACTTCGGCGTGAGCCGTCGGGTCGTTTGTTGAAGTCACGCAGTTGTTGCCGCGACCAATAACGACGCCATTTTTAACAATCACGCAGCCAAATGGGCCGCCTTCGCCGTTTTTCATGCCGTTGAGCGACAGCGCAATGGCTTCGCGCATGAAAATTTTGTCTTGTTCCGTCATTTCAAAAGTTGTTTAAGTATCGAATAAATTTATTGGCAAAGATAAAAAAAGCTGACTGAACCAAGGTCGAACAACTTTTAAGCAATGGTTTTTCCAATGAATATCTTTATGGTTGCCTTGTTTGGTTTAGGAAAAGAATCAGCATACAAAACCGCTCTATGGTGCAGAAGTGATTGGTGCAAACTGGCGATTCGTAACGATGGAAGGCAAAGGTTACTGTATTTCTAAAACCTTTGATTCGGTTGACAAAACGGATTTGCTGATAATTATCGCTGTTTTACGGAAGTTTAGATACATTTTGGAAACGACATTGCTGCCCGAATAGTTTGATTGTCTTTTATGGCTAAACAAAAAAGCACCCCTCAGTAAGGCGGTGCTTTTTTTGCAAACTTGACGCAGGTTGTTAGGCTTTTACGGCTTCTTCACCTCAAAAACCATCTTCCCATTCCGCACATCGGCCACAATTTGGTCGCCTTTTTGGAACTTCCCTTGGAGGATTTCTTTCGATAACTCATTGATTAACAAACGTTGCAACGTCCGTTTCAAGGGGCGTGCGCCAAATTGCGGCTCGTAGCCATCGCTTGCCATGAGGTCAAAAGCGGCATCGGTCGGATAGACAAACAACTCTTGTTTTTTGAGCATATCATTAACACCTTTCATCAACAGATTCAGAATCGCCCGAATGTCAATTTTACTGAGGGGGTGAAAAACGATGGTTTCGTCAATGCGGTTCAAAAATTCTGGCCGCAGATTTTCCTTCAAAATCACCATCACTTCCTTTTCCGTTTCGGCAATAATCTCTTGACGTTGCTTCTCGTTGACATCTTCCAAGCCTTCAAAATTGTCGAGGATTTTCTCCGCACCCATATTTGAGGTCATGATAATCAACGTGTTTTTAAAGTTCGCCACGCGGCCTTTGTTATCCGTCAAACGCCCGTCGTCGAGGACTTGCAGCAAGACATTAAACGTGTCGGGATGCGCTTTTTCGATTTCATCTAACAACACAATTTGATAAGGCCGTCGCCGCACGGCTTCCGTCAATTGACCACCTTCATCGTAGCCTACATACCCAGGAGGCGCACCTACAAGCCTTGAAACATTGTGTTTTTCTTGATATTCCGACATATCAATCCGCGTCAAAGCGGCTTCGTCGTCGAACAAAATATCGGCCAAAGCCTTCGCCAATTCAGTTTTACCAACACCCGTCGGCCCCAAGAAAATGAACGAACCAATAGGCCGTTTTTCATCCTGCAAACCCGCCCGAGACCGCCGCACGGCATCCGAAACCGCCACAATTGCCTCGCGTTGACCGATGACGCGTTGCGACAATTCGTCTTCCAAATTCAACAATTTATCCTTTTCCGACTGCACCATTTTGGCCACAGGAATGCCCGTCCACCGTGCCACAACATCGGCAATGTCATCGGCATTGACTTCTTCTTTTGTCAAGCGATTTTCGGGCGCGAGTTCTGCTAATTGCGCTTCGGCGGCGTGTAATTTGACTTCTTCTTCCTTGATTTCACCGTAGCGAATCCGCGCAACAGCCTCAAAATTCGATTCGCGTTCAGCGCGTAACGCCTTGATTTCCAACTCTTCCAACTTCCGTTTTGACGTCTGAATCGTATCAACAATGCCGCGTTCAGAATCCCATTTTCCACGGACGCCGTTGAGTTTTTCTTGCAAATTGGCGATTTGCTCGTTCAAAACGCTCAGTTTCTTCTGGTCATTTTCCCGTTTAATCCCTTCGCGCTCGATCTCTAATTGACGGAGTTTTCTATCCAATTCATCAATTTCTTCGGGAACGGAATCGAGTTCCAAACGCAATTTTGCCGCCGCTTCGTCAATCAAATCAATCGCCTTGTCGGGCAAATGACGGTCGGCAATGTAGCGGTGCGACAACTCCGCCGCCGCCACCAAAGCCTCATCCAAAATCTTGATTTTATGGTAGTTTTCGTAACGTTCTTGCACCCCCCTCAGTATCGAGACCGTATCTTCAACGCTCGGCTCATCCACCATAACGGGTTGAAAACGACGGACTAACGCTTTATCTTTTTCAAAATATTTCTGATATTCATCCAACGTTGTCGCCCCAATTGTCCGCAATTCACCACGGCTCAAAGCAGGTTTTAAGATATTCGCCGCGTCCATTGCCCCACTGCCGCCACCCGCGCCGATGAGCGTGTGAATTTCGTCAATAAACAAAATCACCTCGCCTTCAGAGTCCTCGACTTCCTTCACCACGGCCTTCAAACGTTCTTCAAACTCACCTTTATATTTTGCACCCGCAATCAACGCCGCCATGTCGAGCGAGTAAATTTGCTTGGTTTTGAGGCTTTCAGGCACATCCCCACGTACAATGCGGTGCGCGATGCCTTCCACAATCGCCGTTTTGCCGACACCCGCTTCGCCAATCACAATCGGATTGTTTTTTTGGCGGCGGCTCAAAATGTGCAAAACGCGGCGAATCTCCTCGTCGCGGCCAATCACAGGGTCGAGTTTGCCGCTTTCGGCGCGCTCATTCAAGTTTATGGCAAATTTTTGCAATGAATTATAATTGCCTTCAGCCCCTGCATCGGTCACTTTTCGGCCTTTTCTCATGTCCATAATGGCTTTTTTAACGGTTTCTTCGGTCGCACCCATCTCGCGGAGGGTTTTCGCCGTGCGGTCATTACTGTTGAGCATAGCGAGCAAAACGAGTTCGACGGGAATAAATTCGTCGCCCATTTCCTTCGCCAACACCTTCGCACGGCTCAACGTTTTGTTGGCTTCGCTCGACAAATACTGTTTGTCAACGCCGCCCGATATTTTGGGGTAAGATTGAACGGATTTCTCCAATTCCGCTTCCAAAAGCGGGAGATTAACGCCGACTTTCTTTAAAAGAAACCCCGCCACGTTGTCTTCTTCGCTCAAAATGCCTTTCAACAAATGGGCCGTATCGACCATTTGTTGACTGTTTTCACCCGCGAGTTGCTGCGATTTCAGAATGCTCTCTTGGGCCTTAGTTGTGAAATTATCGTAAGTCATTATTCAAAAAGGTTGTTTTAAATGTAATTATGATGATTTTTAACGTCGTCGAGGTTTCAAACCTCGACGACGCTGAAAAGTGCTCACGCATTGAGCCGTCAAAATAGCAACCAACTCGCTTTCCAAACAAATTTGTCTTCAAAAAATGGACTAAATGGACAAATTGTCAGATATAAATCGAAAATGACTGACAAAAGGACATATTAACGATTGTTAATTTCCTTGCAAACACCGTTTCTTTATCTATTTTTGCCGACTTCTTTTCTGTACACGTATAAGTTACTGATTTTGAACAGTCCTAACACCCATAGAAAATAGAGCTATTGGCTAGTGTTACCAAGATTTTGCAGCTACGCCGCAATGGGACTTGTGATTATAGTTAAGGCGCAATTCTATGGGTGTTAGGACTGTTCAAAATCAGTAACTTATACGTGTACAGAAAAGAAGTCGGCAAAAATAGATAAAGAAACGGTGTTTGCAAG
>JAYSRS010000636.1:0-25117 GCA_043720935.1 Saprospiraceae bacterium | reverse complement strand
GAGCGAAGCGAGCGCGAAAAAGACTTTACCTTTTTTGTCGTGTACTAAGCTTTTATTTATTAATTTTTCATTTTGAAGATATTTTTTCAGACGAATGTGTACGCTGAATATCGTTCCAAACATAAGCACAATTCTTTAAGTTCTGATTTTTAAGAAAATTTAAAAATTCTAGTAGTGCAAAAGACAAAGAACACCCACTATTTGCCCCCCTCAGTATTTTTCAAATTCTAAGGCTTCTTTTTCCTTCCGTTTAAAAGTTCGCTTGGTGTAACGTACCTTTGTGAACTTTTTTGGTGACGAAATGGTACACGTTATATATTACACAACGGATTTCAAGCCTTGGGAATCCTAAAATCACGTCAATCACGGACTAACATCCGTACTATTTTATACATATCATGCAACAAAATTTGAGTGAACAGGAGTTGGGGCGGCGCGATTCGCTCCAAAAAATTAGAGAAATGGGCATCGACCCATATCCTGCCGCAATGGTGGAAGTAACGGCTTTTGCCGCCGACATCAAGGCAAATTATAAGGAAGAAGTGGCCGAAGATGGCACTAAAAACCGCTTGAATTATCAAGAAGTCAGCCTCGCGGGCCGCATGATGGCGCAGCGTGAAGCAGGTAAAGCGATGTTTATGAACCTGCAAGATTCGTCGGGTTCGATTCAATTGTATATGAAAGGCGAAGACCTTAACGCCTCGGCGGGACGCGATGATTTCTTCCAAACGCTGGTTAAAAAGTTGCTCGATTTGGGTGATTTTATCCACGTAAAAGGGTATGCTTTCACAACAAAAACGGGTGAAATTTCGGTTCATTGCAAGGAATTGACGCTTTTGTCGAAGTCTTTGCGGCCCTTGCCTGTCGTCAAAAAAGATGCAGAAGGGAATATTTATGATGCTTTTACCGATGCTGAATTGCGTTATCGCCAACGCTATGTTGACTTAACAGTAAATACACATTTCCGCGATATTTTCCGCAAACGCACGACGCTCATCAAAACGATGCGGAATCACCTCGACGAATTGGGTTTAATGGAAGTGGAAACACCGATTTTGCAGCCAATTCACGGTGGCGCGGCGGCACGGCCTTTCAAAACGCACCACAACACCTTGGATATGCCGCTTTTTTTACGCATTGCAAATGAGTTGTATTTGAAAAGATTAATTGTGGCAGGTTTTGACGGTGTGTATGAGTTCGGCAAAATGTTTCGCAATGAAGGCATGGACAGAACGCATAACCCCGAATTTACGGCCTTGGAATTTTACGTGGCCTACAAGGATTACAATTGGATGATGGCGACAACTGAAGCGATGTTGGAACGCGTGGCCCTTGCGGTAACGGGTTCGACGACCGTGAAAGTGGGCGACAACGACATCGAATTTGGTGGCCAATACACGCGTTTGTCGATGTTTGAAGCGATTGAAAAATACACAGGCTTCAATCCAGAGGGCAAAACGGAAGCTGAATTGCGCAATTTTTGTCGAAAAAATCACATCGAATTGGATGATACAATGGGTTTTGCAAAATTGATTGATGAAATTTTCGGCGCAAAAGTCGAGAAAAACCTCATTCAACCGACGTTTATCATTGATTATCCCGTCGAAATGTCGCCTTTGACCAAAAAACATCGGTCGAAAGAAGGACTTGTCGAGCGTTTTGAGTTGTTCGTAACGGGTAAGGAAGTAGCGAATGCGTACAGCGAATTGAACGACCCGATTGACCAACGCGACCGCTTTGTGGAGCAGTTGGAACTCGCAAAACGCGGCGACGAAGAGGCGATGGTGATGGACGATGATTTCGTGCGCGCCCTTGAATATGGTATGCCGCCGACGGCAGGTATCGGCTTCGGCATTGACCGTTTGACGATGTTGTTCACGGGTCAAGTCTCGATTCAAGAAGTCTTGTTTTTCCCGCAAATGAAGCCTGAAAAACAAGGGGTTTAAAGGTTTTGCAGTCGAACGTTCGGGGAATTTTTAAAGTTTCCCGAAAGTAAAATGCCGCAATAAACTATTGATTATCAAATATTTAGAACGCGCCAAGGATTGCAACCCTTGGCGCGTTCTTCGTAAATAAGGGCAATAAAAAAGAGGTTGCTTCCGCAACCTCCTCTCCTCAAAAAAACAGCATATTTATTAATTCTCAGAACAAATTTTTATCAATTTAAGCCTCAAATACTGAGGGGGTATCTTTGAATTGTCCACCTTGAAAAATAGCGTCAACGGGCATTGTCCAAGGTGGATTTTCAAAGAATCAGCCTTTTTTTACAGGCTTTGATGATGTAGTAGGTTTTGATGATGTAGTAGGTTTTGACGGCGGATTGCTGTCACGACCGCTTCCTGATTTTTTACCTGTATTCTTGCTTGGCCAATTAGGCACTACTTCTTTACTCATTTTAAGTGAATTTAATAGTTATGAAAAAAGTTACTTCCCGATTTGTAGATTTAAGTTACTGCACATTATCCAATTTCTGCAAGCCATATTGCTCAATAATCCCGACTAATTCACGCGCTAAATTGTCGTTGCCCGACGGATAACCCAAGCGTTGCAGCCCTAAAGCCCATGCTTTGTAATCTTTATCGCTCAATTTTCGCAACACCGAAAACTTGCCCGATGTCACAAAAACACTGTGGTCGCGGAAACTCACCCACGCATTTTCGTATTGACGGAAGCATTCGCCATCAATTTTTTCCGATTTGCTCGACCAATCAAACGTGCAAGGCAAGTTGAAATGATTGTTCAATTGCACCGTAGTATTGCGTTGTCCCGCAAAACTTTGGCGCAAGGCATTGGCCAAAATCACGCTCGATGGCACACCGTATTTACGTCTTTCGCTGACGGCAACTTGAGCAAAACGACGGAGATACGCCTTCTTGACTTCATCGTCAATTGTGGGCATTTCTGCCGTGTTTTTGTTGCCGTCAGTCGTCAACGTGCCACCGATACTGAGGGGTACTTCCTCGACGCTTTTGTTCGATGCGATTGTTAATTTACTGCCTTGTTTTTCCGTCTTTTCACCGCTTTTTTCGCCATTGTCGCCGATTTTTACCCAATCTTTCTTGAAAATTAGGAATAAAAAAGCAACGCCTAAGCCCAATGTAAACCAATGTTTTTTGATAAAAACAAAGGCATCACCGCGCTGTTTTTGGCGAAATTCAGCTTCAAAAGCCTCTCTAAAATTGCGTTCCAACACCTGTTCAAAATTTTGTCGGGGACGTGTGCGGTTGTTATCCGCCCCATTTTCGGGCGTTTGGTTATGCGTATCGCGGTTGTCCGATTGTCTGTTGATGTTTTTATCCGTATTTTCAAAACGCGTGTCGGCGTTTCGATGGGTATTTTGATTGTTATGCAAAAAATTGCCAAATGTATTTTCCATGACGACCTCCTTATTTTTACTGATTGATGAAGTGTTGTTTCTTATTTAAAAGTGGATGCGCCGCTTATTTTTTTGATGGGTCAAAGATAGAACATTTTGTTTTTATAAACAAAATATTTTAAAACATTTTTTACATTTTTTAAAACATTTTTTTCGATAGAGGAAAAATAAGGTGTGCTGAATATGCGTAATTAATTGAAAATAAAGCATTTAGAGCATTTTTTACTGAATCTTCTTATACTACTCTATATGGCCCACTGATTAAACAGATTGGACTGATTTATACTGATTGTTCTTATGATTTCTTAGAAAAATCAGTGTAAATCAGTCGTATTAGCCCAATCAGTAGGTATATATAGTAATATGTCATATTCTAACAAAAAAATCTTCAATATTATTTTTAGAACACTATTTTCGTACGGTTCTCTGCATACATATATATACGTGTGTTAGGCGTAGGCAACTGAAACGGCCTACGCGCCTATTGCGTCAAAATCTGGTCAATGGTCAAATGCGTTTTTAATGGGCGATTTTTTGCTAAATATTTTGCGCCTTAAAATAAAAATATAATTTTGCACTCGATGAGTAAAGCCAATGTATCTCCTGTTGGAAACAGTTATACACATACTAATTATAACATACACAAACATTTTTTCCTAACAATCATTTCTCATTTTTCAAAGTCAATTTTACATGAAATTAGTTCAAAAACTGCTGTTCGTTACAGCAACCGCGTTTTTTGTTGCCCAAGGCTGTAACAAAGACAATGCACTTAACCAATCCGAAATCGGCACAACCGAAGAATTAGTTGTCGAAAAACCTGCCGAAGGTGCCCGTTTTTGTGCGTCGCATGAACACAATGCCGCTTTGATGGCCGCCGAACCCGCTTTTAAAGCCCAACAAGCGCGCATTGAGGATTTCACAACGCGCTTTGTGTCGTTGAATCCTGCGCTTCAAACCCGCGCCGTTGTGACGATTCCCGTTGTGGTTCACGTTGTTTACAAAACGGCGGCTGAAAATGTGTCGGATGCTCAAATTCAATCGCAAATTGACATTTTGAACGCCGATTTCCGCAAATTGAACGCCGACGTAACGAAAGTACCTGCGGCTTTTCAGTCGTTGGTAGCGGACTGCGAAATTCAGTTTTGCCTCGCTAAACGCACACCTACGGGCGCCCCAACAACGGGTATTGAGCGTAAGGCAACGACGAAAAGATCGTTTTCCTACTCTACCAATGGTGTAAAATCAGTGGCTAGCGGTGGTCTTGCGGCTTGGGATGCCACACAATACCTCAATTTGTGGGTTTGCACGTTGAGCAACAGTACTTTGGGCTATGCTCAATTTCCAGGCGGCGCGCTTGCAACGGACGGTGTTGTGATTTTGAATAGGGCTTTTGGCAGCACAGGTACAGCCGCCGCGCCGTTCAACAAAGGCAGAACGGCTACGCACGAAGTCGGTCACTGGCTCAATTTGCGCCATATTTGGGGTGACGATAGCGGTGCTTGCACGGGTTCTGACCAAGTTGCGGACACACCTAATCAAGGTGCTGAAAATTACGGTTGCCCTGCGGCGACAAAAGCGTCTTGCAGCAACGGTGGCGATATGCACATGAATTATATGGATTACACCGACGACGCGTGTATGTATATGTTCTCGGCTGGTCAAAAAGCACGGATGCAAGCAAACCTCGTAGCGGGTGGCGCACGTTATAGCATCACGCAGTCTGGTAAGTGCAATCCCTAAAATTATAAGTGAAGGGTGAAGGGTGAAAAGTAAGGGAATTTGTAAAAAAATACTGAGGGGTGCTTTTTTCCCTTTTCCCTTTTCCCTTTTCCCTTTTCCCTTTCCACTTTTCACTTTTCACTTTCCACTTTTCCCTTTCCACTTTTCACTTTCCACTTTCCACTTTCCACCTTTCCCTTTTCCCTTTCCACTTTCCACTTTTCACTTTCCACTTTCCACTTTTCACTTTTCACTTTCCACTTTCCACTTTTCACTTTTCCCTTTCCCATACAAACAAAAATCCCGACCTCACCGAAGTGAAACACGAGATTTTAAACTTATACATAAACTTACCATAAACAATTGGAATCTACTTAGTTATAAAGCAAATTCAGGGTATTTACTTAGGCCGAGAATGATGTTCCACAGCCACACGTCTCCTTCGCATTCGGGTTTGAAAATGAAAACCCACGATTATTGAGACCTTCCAAAAAGTCAATTTCCATACCAAGTAAATAAATGGCGTGAGATTTTTGCATCAAAACGCGCATACCATTTATTGTCAAAACTTCATCGTTTTCTTTCGGTTCGTCAAAACCTAAAAGATACGAAAAGCCCGAACATCCGCCCCCTTTAACGCCAACGCGCAAGCCATATTGTGCAGGAATGTTTTGGTCTTGAATAATTGAACGAAGTTGTCTTACCGCGCCTTCGGTCAAGTTAAGGGGATGAACGGCAGTATTTTCAGCTATTGCACTCATATTTTTCGATTTTTTTAATTGATAATTATTGCAGAAACTATTGAACGCGTCAAGTTTTATTTTGACGCACAAAAGTAACAAGTGTCCGCCGTTCTTAGTTGCATTTGAGCCAAATAATTACAATTGCTCGACAAAATGCTTTAAAATAGGTGAGAAAACGTCGGCGAGGTTTTAAACCTCGCCGATGTTACCCCCCTCAGTATTTTTTCCATTTTGACGCTTAAATGACGCGTTTTAAACCTTTAGACGCGTAAAATTTAATCCTAAAAGCATTAATTTTACCCCAAAAGCAGCACATTCTGCTGAGGCTGCGTTTAGGATTCACTTTACTGTACAGTCGGTCTTTTGGAATCAAAACTAAACTTCTACTTAACTCAAACGAGGGAAATAATGGATTTAACATTAAGTTGGGAATTGCACGAACGTGACCTTATCGAGGCGTGTGTCGCCCGCGAAAGATGGGCGCAACAGCGTCTTTATGAAGAATTTTATCCCAAAATGATGGGTGTTTGCTTGCGCTATGCCAACGACGATAGCGACGCGCTCGACATTCTGCACGAAGGTTTTATTAAAATTTTCAAACATGTTGGCTCGTACCAGCCTAATACATCGCTCACGGCGTGGGTGCGTCGCGTGATGGTCAATACATCTATTGACTATTACCGTAAAAACACGCGCCGCCGCACCGATGACCTTGATACGGCTTATAATTTGAGCAGTGATACGCCCGATGCGGTCAGTCAATGCTCGGAACAAGACATTCTTTTGGCCGTCCAACAACTGACACCCGCTTATCGAGCGGTGTTTAACTTGTACGTCATTGAAGGGTTTTCGCACCGCGAAATATCCGAACAATTGCACATTACTGAAAGTACCTCGCGGTCAAATCTTGTCAAGGCCAGATTGAAATTGCAAGCCCTTTTGACAAAAAAATTCGACCTTAATTCAACGAATCTAGGAGATGATGAATAACGAAAAAAATACAATTGATGACCAAATACGCGCCGCCCTCGAGCATTTCGAGCAGCCGTACAATGCCGAACATTGGCAGGCCATGAACGCACGACTCGATGCGCTCAATGCGGCTGATGCGGCGTTTGATACGTCGGTGCGCGGTCATTTAGCAAATATTTCGGCTGTGCCAATGGCCGATGCGTGGTCGAAAATGGCGGAACAATTGGACAATTTGAATGCTTCTGAGGTATCGTTTGATGCAGCGTTGCGCGGTCGTTTGGCCGACGTAGTGGCAACGCCTCAGATGGGTGATTGGTCGAAAATGGCGGCAGCTTTGGACAGTTTTGACGATACAGAATCAGAATTTGACGATGTTTTGCGTAGAAAACTCGAAAATATTGCTGGTACACATCCAAATCATTGGGCGATGATGAACGAGCGTCTTGACCATGAATTTACTTTGCGCGGCAAAATTGTGCGCTATAAAGTGATTGAAGCGGCCTTGATTTTACTCGCTTTGTTCACCGTTATCAATTCAATTGACAAAAATACTGAGGGGTCTGTTTTAGAATTAAAAATTAAAAATGAAGAATTAAATATCGCTGCACCCGCTAATTCAGGGTTGAAAATTAAAAATGAAGCCTTACAAGGAATGCCTCAAAGTGCAGTTGATTCAAAGGCGGGCAATGAGGCATCTGATAATTCGGAAGTAAAAAATAGGGAGGGAAATACGACCACACCAACTTTCAAAACAATAACACCAACTGCAACAAATGCCGTCAAGTCGTTTGATAATTCTACAAATTGGCGGCTACGGAGTGGCATTAAATCGCCACAAAATGGGCAGTACAACAAGCAAGACGCTCAAAATTCACAGCAAAATCCACAACCAAGTTTGACGCCTGCGGGCCAGCCGATTGTGGACAATACGTTGAGAAATCAAGGGTTGCCAAGCGTTTTGACGCCTCAAAATGTTGAAAATACTGAGGGGGGTACTTCGCCATCGCGTGAGGTAAATGCTGCAAGTAATTCGGCTAAAAATGCGGAAGTAGCGACTTTGCCAACGGCTAACGCAGCAACGCAAACGCTCGCCGAAGTTGTTCCGTCGATTGATGTTTTAAAAGCTAACTCATTGGAAAGCAATAAGTTAAACGCTGTACCAAATATTATTAAAGCGAATACGGATAAAAAAGCCAAATGGCGTTTAAGCACTTTTGGCACGGCGGCTTTGGATTGGGTGACGACTTCTTTTGTGGATAAAGACAGGGTTCTGAACCGTCAAGAACAAGGCGTTGCCAATTTTGGTGTCAATGCTTTAGTGGGTTACAAACGGGGTAAAGTTGAAGTTGAAACGGGGGTGATGTTCAATCAAAAAAAATACAGCATTGCGAATGTCGAGCTTATAACGGGGACGGTTGTGTCGCGCAATGCGACTAAAATTGAAAAGCCGCAAGATTTGCGTTTGAGCATTGTTAGTATTCCGCTTAATGTCAATGTGAACCTGAAAGAAACGCGCCGCTTGAACGTTTACGCACATGGCGGCGTGGCAACAAACGCCATAGTGGACGCATTGGACAGACGTGAAATTATCAAGCCATTTGACTTGACGAACACTAATAGTCCCGCGCCACCAGCAAGTGAAATTGAAACAGCGACTTACTCAAAAGGCTTGATTAATGGTGGTGAAACAAAGGAAAATGTCTTTTTTACGGCGCAAATCGGTGCAGGTCTTGAATATAAGTTGACGCCTAAAACGAGCCTTTTCCTACAACCAACTGCAAGTTTTATGCTTGGTAAAGAACGTGGAATTGGTAGTTTACACGACCGTATTAAAACATATTCTATTCAAGGTGGTGCTAAATGGCGACTTTGATTGTTAGAATAATTTAATTTATTAGGCAATAAAAAAGATGCCTCTGGTTTGATTGAAGTCAAATCAGAGGCATTTTTTCGTAATTATCTGCTTTATGATACCACACACATTTACGAATTTTTTTAATATTTAGTAAATGTTGATAACTATCATTGATTCAAAATAAGCCGCTTCGCATCCGTCATTTTCTGAGGCAATTGACCCGTCAAAATATGCCAAAACATGATAAAATCTGACGCTAAACTCATGGCAGGATAGGTAAATGTGGCAGGTCTATTTTTTTCAAAAAAGAAATGACCTGCCCACGCAAAACCGTAGCCGAGTACGGGGCAAAGCCACATCAGCGACCAATTTGACGTATAAATCGCATAAAAAAAAGTGGTCAAAAACAACGAAGTACCGATAAAATGCAAGCGGCGACTCGTCGCATCTTGGTGTTCCGTCAAGTAATACGGATAAAAATCTTTGAGATTGGTATATGTTTTTTCCATCACGTTGTGGTTTGAAATTTTTAAAAAATGGTTATTTAAAACCTTTTTGACGCTCCAAAATTAACCTTTTCGTACATAAACCAAGCAAAAAAACTGTTTTTTACATTTATTTTTGTCGAAAAACTGAAAACTACTGAGGGGTCTCTTTTTTCAAAAAAACAAATTCCACGCGGCGTACTACATTTGCGCTTCTTTTGCAACGAAAGTTATCCACCGATTTTACAGATTGACACCGATTTAGGCCATTTTTTAGCTTGAAATATATTAAAAACCACTGGTTTCAATGTAAAATTCGTGTTAATCGGCACAATTGGTGGATAACCGCTGCAAATTATTGCACGCTGAAATTTGATTGCTTCGTGCCGCGCAATGACTTCTAAAATCCGAAATTCCCTTTGTATATGTTCAAAAATTTTGAGTTTGCCAATCCTGAATTTTTCGCGCTTTTACTCCTTTTGCCACTCATCGGGTGGTGGTATCGGCAGCATTATCGGGCGCATTATGCAACGCTTACCTTGTCGAGTTTGTCGGCTTTTCGCGGACGGTCGTCGCGGCGTGGTCGGGCGCGGTTTTTACTGCCCGTACTGAGGGGCCTTACTTTTATTGCGCTGACAATTGCCTTAGGGCGTCCGCAACGCCTGTTGAGTGAGCAAGACGTTCAAACTGATGGCATTGATATTATGATTGCCCTTGACTTGTCGAGCAGCATGTTGGCAAAGGATTTTGAGCCTGACCGACTGACTGCAGCAAAGCGCGTCGCAGCAGATTTTGTTCAAAAACGCACGTTTGACCGCGTGGGCTTGGTTGTTTTTAGCGGCGAAGCCTTCACGCAATGCCCACTGACGACCGACCATAAAGTGGTTCAAGAATTTTTATCAAGCCTCCAAAGTGGCTTTTTGCAAGACGGGACTGCTATCGGTATGGGTCTCGCAACGTCCGTAAATCGCTTGAAAGACAGCCCCATTAAGTCAAAAATCGTGATTTTAATGACCGATGGCGTCAATAATGCGGGTTATTTTAAGCCCGAAGACGCCATGCAATTGGCTAAAACCTTGGGCATAAAAGTTTACGCAATCGGCGTTGGTTCGACGGGAGAAGCGATGTCACCCGTCGGTCGCCGACAAGATGGAAAGTACGTTTTTGGCCTCGTTCCCGTTGAAATTGACGAAACATTGCTTGAAAAAATCGCCAATACGACGGGCGGAAAATATTATCGGGCAACAAATGGCCGTGAATTGGAACAAATTTATAGTGAAATTGACCGCCTCGAAAAGACGCGCATTGATGTGACAACGCTCAAAAGTCGGGCGGAAGTTTTTGGCAATTGGGTTTTGGTGGCTTTGCTTTTGGTTGTTTTGGAATTGAGCTTGCGCTATACTATTTTTAGAACAATTCCTTAGAAAAGAGGTCATTTTAGCATAGTTGCCGCCTTGACGTCATGGGCCACTGATTGGACTGATGCAGCTGATTCACACTGGTTTTTCTAGTTTATTTCTGAATGACAAAAAAAATCAGCGTAAATCAGTCGCATCAGTCCAATCAGTGACCCATACCATTACCAATTAAGAATTGTCAAATTTAAGTATAATTTAACCTAAAAAATACCATTGAATAAGTATAAAAATCTACTTTTGCGCCTTACAAAAATTGGGTATTTAATGGATTTTAAAAATAAGGTTTTGTTAAAAGAGTTATACATAAATTTTTAATAGTCAATTTTGATGAATTTTAAAAAATAGTATTACTTTTGCCCGTCGAAAACTTATATACTTAAAATCAACAGGTGAGTTTTAAGTGTCGAGCATTTTCTAAACGGTTATATCCTCCAGTTTTGAGAACAACCAAAAGCACTTTTGGACAACGTTGATTAACCACGATTTAGAAAAACGGACACACCTCTACCCGCCTTTTCCGAGCAATCATTAGTACAGTTTTGCTTGCATAAACTGTTGACTTTCACACATTTAAAATTGGGTTCTTTAATTTTCTCAAAAACAACGAAACTATGGTAGCAACCACAGCAGCACGGTATTCTGATAACGAATTACAAGAGTTTAAGATATTAATTGAAGAGAAACTCGTGAAATCTCAAACGGAAGTTCAATTCCTACGTCAACAAATGACGGAAATTAACGAAAACAGTTCCAACCAACAAAGCGGTGACTGGACGGACGAAAGTTCAAGTCACATGGAGATGGAAATGCTTATCAACACACTCGGACGGCAACAACACTTCATGCGCAATCTTGAAAATGCCTTACTTCGTATTCAAAATAAAACGTATGGGGTATGCACTTTGACGGGCGATTTGATTCCCAAAGAGCGCCTCCGTCAAGTGCCACACGCCACAAAAAGTATTGAAGCGAAAAATTCGCGCCCTTCCGCGAACGGTATCGTTATTGGCGAAAATGGCAACCGTCGCAAAGTCGTTACAGATGATGACCAAGCCGATAATGGCCAAGTCGAAACGGCAGAAATGCAAAAAGAATTTTTCGACAATCAATAGATTTCAGATTTGAAATTAAAAAACAATGAGCATTCGGACGGTCGTTCGGATGCTCATTGTTTTTACCCCCTCAGTATTTTCGGGATTCTGCGGCCTCTTGTCTCTATTTTATGTTTTAACTTATTGGAACATAAGAAAAAATTATCGCCCTATCTTAGAAACGCATTTTGTTTCGACCTAACTTTGCGGCGAACAGAGAATTTCAGATTTGTAGGAGTCGAGCATTAAAGCATAGGACATTTACGAAATTTTATAGAGTCGAGCGTTGATACGTTATATTAAATGTCTGAATGCGGCGTAGCTGCAAAATCTCGGTAATAGGGCCTTAAAGCTCAATTTTTTATGCGGTGTAACTGCAAAACAGCACGTTATGCGGTTACACTGCGGGGTAAAAATCGTTGTTGGGATGAGCATTATCGAGCTTTTGCAGCTATGCCGCACTTAAGCTGTAACTTATCAACGCTCGACTTCTGAAAATTTGAAATCTAAAATTATTTAAACTATAAATCGTTGAAAATCATGCAATATCGTATTGAAAAAGACACAATGGGTAAGGTGGAAGTCCCTGCTGATGCTTACTGGGGCGCGCAAACTCAGCGTTCAATTCAGAATTTCCCCATCGCACAAGACATTAATCGGATGCCCAAAGAAATCATCAGGGCGTTCGCTTACTTGAAAAAAGCGGCGGCTTTGACCAATTTCGAAGCGGGTATTTTGCTCGAAGACAAATGCACGTTGATTGGGCAAGTTTGCGACGAAATACTGAGGGGGGAGTTGGCAGACCAATTTCCATTGGTGGTTTGGCAAACGGGTTCAGGGACGCAATCCAACATGAATTGTAACGAAGTAATTGCTTACAGAGCGCACGTTTTGAACGGAGGCAACTTGTTGGATGAAAAAAAATACGTCAGCCCGAACGACGATGTGAACAAATCACAGTCGTCAAACGATACTTTTCCGACGGCGATGCACATTGCAGCCTATAAAATTTTGGTGGAAACGACCATTCCCGGAATGGAAAAACTCCGTGATACACTTCATGCGAAGGCCGTTGAGTTCAAAAATGTCGTCAAAATTGGCAGAACGCACCTCATGGACGCGACGCCTTTGACGGTCGGTCAGGAGCTTTCGGCCTACGTTTCGCAGTTAAATCACGGTTTGAGAGCGATTCACAACACAATGGCGCATTTGTCGGAACTCGCTTTGGGCGGCACGGCAGTCGGGACGGGCATCAACACCCCCCCTCAGTATTCGGAGAATGTGGCGGCCAATATTGCCAAATTGACGGGTTTGCCGTTCATTACGGCGGAAAATAAATTTGAAGCCCTCGCCGCACACGATGCGATTGTGGAAGCACACGGCGCGTTGAAAACTGTGGCTTGTGCGTTGATGAAAATCGGCAACGACATTCGCCTTTTGGCATCTGGCCCACGCGCAGGTATCGGCGAATTGTACATTCCCGACAATGAACCAGGCTCGTCTATCATGCCAGGCAAGGTGAATCCGACGCAATCTGAAGCAATGACAATGGTTGCCGCGCAGGTTTTGGGCAACGATGTAGCGATTAATATTGGCGGTGCAACGGGTCATTTCCAACTCAATGTATTCAAACCAATGATGATATATAACTTCTTGCATTCAGCGCGTTTAATTGGCGACGTCTGCGCGTCTTTCAATGATAAATGCGCCGTTGGCATCGCGCCGTTGTATGCCAATATCAAGAAAAACGTGGACAATTCGTTGATGCTCGTCACGGCGTTGAATCCCGAAATTGGCTATTATAAAGCGGCTGAAATTGCTCAAAAAGCGCACCATGAAGGCACAAATTTGAAAGATGCAGCTTTGGCTTTGGGTTATATTTCAGCAGAGAAATTTGATGAAGTGTTGCGACCTGAAACGATGGTGGGCGAGATTAAAATCTGATACTGATTTAAAATGTATGCTGCTGTCTTACGAACGTTTTGAACCTATTTGTTACTAAAATATAGGCTTTTATGGTGTCACAATGCATTTTGTCTTTTTTAGAAAAGCAACTGTTTCTCTGCCAAGCACGCGCTAAATATCTCTAATACCGCTACTATTGAGCGTCATGGAGCGAACAAGCCGCTTGTTACGCGGGTATGCTTTTTTATTTTTTTAAGCAAATTAAAATTGATTGAGGCAACAATGGCAGTAAAAGTTTCGGAATTATCGGTTTTATGTCGCAAACCAATTTTTAAGTAAAAAATGATGTTTTTGCGGCAAAAGATTTAGGAAATTTTGCAAATTTCCTAAATTTGATACCCCCTCAGTATTTTGCGACATAAAGCCGATAATTCCGTTTATTTAACCCACGTTCTCAATGGTTTTTCTCTAATTTTTAAATCGAACCAAATTTGAAACACCGCTTTTATGGGCGTAAATTTGCCGCGACGTACAGGCGACTTCAGTCGCCTGCGTTACGCATCAAGCGACTGAAGTTGCCTGTACGTTTTGTTCATTAAATTCCACAACTCATGTTAAAAGATAAAATTCTTGAACGCGCCAAAGCGTATTTTCCAAACGTCGTTGAGATGCGCCGCTACTTGCACGCACACCCCGAATTAAGCTACGAAGAGGTTGAAACGGGCAAATATATCGCCCAAAAACTGACTGAATTGGGCATTCCGCACGTTCATGGCGTGGCTGAAAACGGCGTTGTCGGCTTGATTGAAGGGTGCAATCCGTCTAAAAAAGTGATTGCATTGCGCGCTGATTTTGACGCTTTGCCGATTCAAGAACGCAACGATGTGCCGTATAAATCAACCGTTGATGGCAAAATGCACGCTTGCGGACACGATGCACACACGTCGAGTTTATTGGGTGTTGCGCGTATTTTGAATGAATTAAAAGCGGAATTTGAAGGGACAATAAAACTGATTTTTCAACCTGCCGAAGAAAAAACGCCTGGCGGGGCGAGTATCATGATTGCAGAAGGTGTTTTGGAAAATCCGTACCCCCTCAGTATCATCGGTCAACACGTACATCCGCCGCTCGAAGCGGGAAAAGTGGGCTTGAAAGGCGGAATTTATATGGCCTCAAGCGATGAATTGTACTTGACAATCAAGGGAACGGGCGGTCACGGGGCGATGCCGCAAGAGTGTATTGACCCGATTTTGATTGCCGCGCACATCATCACGGCCTTACAACAAGTCGTCAGTCGCAACGCAAATCCTTCATTACCAACGGTTTTGACATTAGGAAAAATTAATTCTGTTGGTGGCGCAACGAATGTCATTCCCGACGCCGTGAAAATTGAAGGCACTTTCAGAACACTTGATGAAAGTTGGCGCGCCGAAGCGCAAAAACGGATGCGTAAAATGGCCGAAGGCATTGCCGAAAGCATGGGCGGCAGTTGTGAATTTACGGTCGAAAAAGGCTACCCCGTTTTGGTCAACGACGAAGATTTGACGCAAAAAGTGAAGGGTTTTATGATTGAGTATTGCGGTGCAGACAACGTGGTGGATTTGCCGATGCGGATGACTTCCGAAGATTTTGCTTACTATTCTCAAAAAATGCCCGCTTGTTTTTACCGCCTCGGCACGGGCAACAAAGCGAAAGGTATTACAAGTGGTTTGCATACCGATACGTTTGATATTGAAGAAAGTAGCCTCGAATTGTCCATCGGTTTGATGGCGTGGTTGGCGATTCGGGAATTGGGTAATTGAGAAAAACGTTACGAAGGTTTGAACCCTGTCCATTACCCACATCTTTTTCAAAGCCTGAATCCGCTAGAATTCATACGTTTATAGATAAAAACACTGGGAAAGGTCTCCCGAATCCGTAGGATTCGCACGTTAAAACTTAGTTGAATGGGAAAAAGAAAGATGTACGAATCCTACGGATTCGGGAAAAAAGCCTTTATCTCTTTCTATAAATGTGCAAATCCTACGGATTTGAGAACTCAAAAAAGATGTGGGTAATGAACAGGGTTCGAACCTTCGTAACGTTGTGAATCAATAACTTAGGAAGCTGCTAATATTTTCTTTTGTAAAGATTAAAAAGTGAGAAAAAACGTTATTTTTGTCAAAAAATCAGGCAATAAATTACGGAATCATCGGTTATTTATCGCACTGCGGCGTAGCTGCAAAATCTTGGTAATATAACGCATAAATACACGATTTTAAATGCGGTGTAACCGCAAAATAAGTGGTTTCGCGGTTACACCGCGTAAAAAAAAGGGTGGTTTATTTAATTATTACCGAGATTTTGCAGCTACGCCGCAGTGCAATAATTAACCAATTAATCCGATAAATTATCAAAAAATTAAAGCTGAAACAAAAGGTGAATAAGATTTTGCTCCATATTTTAGGTTGGAAATGCGTGTGAAACGTTTAAAAATGGTTGAAATACTGAGGGGTCTATTTTTAAAATTCAATTTATAAATTATTGACAATGAATGTTTTAGAATTAAAAGGAGAATTACTGGATATGATTTCAGAATTCAAAAAAGAGGAGCAACTTTTGAGGCTTCACCAAGTCGCTAAGGACATCTCTAACGAAGCATCGGAGGAGGAAGATTGGTGGGACGAACTTTCAGACGAGAAGCGCGAACGCCTAGAAAAAGCCATTGCTCACAGCCGCATTCCTGCGAATCGCATTCCGCACGAGGCCGTTAAAAAGAAACACGAAAAATGGTTAAGCAAGTAAGTTGGAGCAATGAAGCAGAGGCTGTTTTTGAGCAAATTTCTAACTATTTGCTTGATAACTATTCTATGCAAACGGCTACCCGTTTTGCAGATGCCGTTTATGAAAAAATTGATACATTGGTAAAATATCCTGATATTGGCCGTGAATCGCTTAAAGATTCAAGGATTCGCTTCGTTAACATTGACAAACATCGGCAAATGTTTTATGAATTTGATGGAATCGAATTAACAATTGTTGACTTTTGGGATATGCGCCGCGACCCTAAAAAGCGAAAATACTGAGGGGCCTCCTTTTTGAAAAATTAACAACATTACAAACAAAATGCGTCTAATAAAAATTACCTTTTTTACCCTTCTTGCGGCACTCATTTTTGTCGGCATTTTATTTTATCGGAGCGATATATCCGTTGATACTCTTAAAGCCAAATACGCTTATTCCGATTCAAAATTCATGGAATTAGACGGTTTAAGCGTGCATTACCGCGTGATTGGCACGGGAAAACCCGTTGTTTTGCTTCACGGAACGGGTGCGTCGTTGCATACGTGGGAACAGTTTTCGGACAATTTGAAAGATTCTTTTCAATTGATTGCCCTCGATTTACCCGCTTTTGGCCTCACGGGCGGACGGGCGAACCACGATTATTCGATGAAAATGTACGTGGATTTCTTGAAAAAATTTACCGAAAAGCTCAATCTGACCACCTTCGACCTTGCGGGCAATTCGCTCGGTGGACGCATTGCGTGGGAATTTGCGGCCACTTATCCTGAACACATCAGACGCCTCGTTTTGATGGATGCGGCGGGTTATCCGACTGGAAAACCGATGCCACAAGTGTTTCAATTGGCGCGCAATCCTGTGATGGGCGCAATTTTGACGAAAATAACGCCCCGTTTCTTTATCAAAAATAATTTGCTCGAAGTGTATGACAACGACGCCTTAGTGTCTGACGCCCTAGTTGACCGCGTTCTCGATATGTCGCTGCGCGAAGGCAACCGACAAGCCTTTATTGACCGCACTAATTTACCGCTTCACGACGACTCCGAACGCATCAAAACAATCACTGATTCGACCTTGATTATTTGGGGTGACAATGACCCGTGGATTCCTGTCTCGTCTGCTCAATTGTTTCATAAAGACTTGAAAAACAGTCAGTTAGCCATACTTAAAAACTGTGGACACTTGCCGATGGAAGAACGGGCAGTGGAAACGGCGGGCTTGGTGAGGGCGTTTTTGAGGTGAAATTGAGCATCAAATTTATGAGATAAGAAACCTAAATTTGATACCCCTTAGTATTTTTTCCGAAATATCAATTTTGACACCCCTCAGTATTTTGCGACATAAACAAGTAGCGTCTGTCGTTTAATCTTAAATCTTAAATTTGTTCATGGTAATCGCCGTCAATACGCGTTTTTTGTTGCCAAATCGCTTGGAAGGTATGGGGTGGGTGGCTTACGAAACGCTGCGGCGCATGGCGATAGCGCATCCCGAAGACACCTTTATTTTCTTCTTCGACCGCCCTTTCGACCCGTCTTTTGTTTTTGCAAAAAATGTTCAGCCCGTCGTTCTTTTTCCACAGGCACGGCATCCGTTTTTATTTGTTTGGTGGTTTGAGTGGTCGGTTGCACGGGCATTGAAACGCTACAAAGTGGACGTTTTTTTGTCGCCCGACAATTTTTGTTCGCTCCGAACAGACGTGCCGACATGCCTCGTGTTGCACGATGTTGCGTGGACGCACCCCGAAAGCAACGTCGGCGGTTTGGTTCAACGGTATTACGATTTTTTTATGCCTAAATTCCTAGTAAAAGCACGTAGAATCGTTACCGTTTCGCATTTTGTCAAGCAAGACGCGCTTCGTGCCTACCCGTTTTTAGATGCCGAAAAAATCGCAGTTGCCCACAATGCTTGCCGTTCTGACTTTAAACCCTTACTTAATGCCGAAAAAAACGCCATAAAAGCCCAATATACTGAGGGGGTCGATTTTTTTATTTTCGTCGGTGCGGTGCATCCACGTAAGAATGTGCATCGGCTGATTGACGCATTTAGTCTGTTCAAAAAACGGACAAATTCACCCATAAAACTCCTCATCGTCGGTCGTTTTGCTTGGCAAACGGGAGATGTGAAAACGGCTTTTGAGGCGTCAGATTATCAAAAAGACATTATTTTTACGGGCTATGTGGCCAATGAAGCAGTGCCAAAACTTGTCGGTTCAGCCTTAGCCGTGACTTACGTGTCGCTGTCCGAAGGCTTTGGTATTCCGATTTTGGAAGGCTTCAATTGCGACGTGCCTGTTCTTACTTCCACAACGACTTCAATGCCCGAAGTGGCCGCCGATGCCGCGCTTTTGGTGAATCCCGAATCCGTAGAGGATATTGCGGACGCTTTAAATCGCTTGGCTTTTGATACAGATTTGCGAACAGAAATGATCAAAAACGGTCAATTGCGGCGTTTGGATTTTGATTGGCACAAGGCCGCAACGATTTTGTACGAAAACGTGAAAGCGGCTTTAAATGCTTAGAAAATTGTCTTATTTTACTAAAATTAGCGTATTTTTGCAAAAAATATAAAAAAATATGGAATTAATCAATAAGTCATTCAGAGATTGTACACTTACCTTTATGGACAAAGTCTTCAAAATGCGGCAACTTGATACGCTACTAGATTTAGATGATTGGGTGAGTACACCAAACGATATATCCGATTTTGAACGACAAAATTTATTGCATTATCAGAGGTTACTCACATTCAATGTGCATAACTGGAATGAGGCAGAATTAGATGTACATTTTATCGGGCCTATGTTTTCGCTCGTCAATTTTTCATCTTACGATTTCAATCATTTTTCGCAACGCGAAGTGAGTGGAACGGTTGATAATTATTTTCTCTCGGGCAAACCCGATAGCATGGTGGCAAGCGGTCGCCGCGAACCCGAAAAACCGTATTTTGCTTTCCAAGAATACAAGCGCGAACTTGACCCCGACGGCGACCCCGCAGGGCAAGCTTTGGCGGCAATGCTCGTCGGGCAACAGATGGATGACGTGCCAAAAACAATGTTTGGTTGCTACGTCGTAGGCAGTATTTGGAAGTTTATGGCCTTAGATACGAACAGGAAATATGCCATCAGCCAAGATTTTTCAGCAACGGACGATGATATATTTCACATATTTCGTGTTCTTAAAAACTTGAAAAACATCGTTATAGAGCGCACTTATGGAAAGACTTGACATAGAAACTTTTTGCCCAACAAGCCGAATGGATTGGCGACAATTATCGGTTTTTAAGTACAAATACGAAGGGGTCTGTTGAATATATTTTAATAATACGTCGAAAAAAACGTCGTCGAGGTTTGAAACCTCGACGACGTTGGAACATCGTTACAATCTTATAACAATGAAAAAAATTCACAAAGACTTGGCTATCAATTACTTAGTAGATATGGAGGCTGCGTGCTTTTGTTGACTACTAAGAAGAAGCTCTAAAAACGTTCAAAAATAATGGCTTTTAGAGCTTTGAGCGTTTTAAAAATGTCGAAAATTTCATTTGATAGAGCTGAATAATCACGGCTAATGCTGTATTTATCGCCATTCAACGTCATAAAATACCAATCACCGCCAATGACGTGGCAACCGTACATCGTCGCACCATTATCATTCAAGGTTTGTCCTACCAACATCGCCGCCAAAGCCTGTGCCGCAGGGTCGCCGTCGGGGTCAGTCATTTTTTTATATTCTTGAAAAGCGAAAAAAGGGACTTCGGGAACGCGCCGACCAGAGGCGATAATGCCATCGGGTTTCCCATACAGCCGCCATTCCTTGACGATGCCTTCGATGGGGCGTTCAGCAAATAAATTAAATTTTTTGGAAGAGAAACGGACGAGTGAAAGAATTGGCCCAATGAAATATTGCGCCAATTCTTCTTCGTTCCAACTGCGGTAATTAAAATCAAGGTCTTCTTGTAAAATAAGCAAATAATCGCGTTCTAATTGCGTAATGACAGCCGATTGAGCAAGCCATTCGTCAAGTTGAGGCAGATGTTTAATTTCCTCTAAGTTGAACGTTTTTTCAAGCCAATCCAACGTGCAATCACGAAATACTTTTTGCTTTTCCATATTTTAATTACGCTATTTAATTTTGTAAAGCACTAAAAATTAGGGCAATACACATTACGTCTTTCGTTACCACAAATTTTATATTGCAAAGCAAACTCAAAACTACCATTGCCGTTTGTCGCTGCTCGCAGAGCCGACACGTTATAATCATAGCTGAAACCCAAGCTAAATTGACTGTAATCGAACCGCGTTGAGAAAATCAAAGCGTCCATCAAAACGCCACCTGCCTTGTTGTCTTCGTTTACTTTGTTGCCTAAACGCGCCCATGCGCCGAACTGAATCGCCTCTGCCGAACGCTTAGAATTGCCCAACAAAAAGCGAATGCTCGACCCACCATTGACCTGCAAATAAGGGCCTTGGAGAAAAGTTACGATACCTGGCAACCACGTAATGCGGTCGCTTGATTGAAATTCACCACCTGCATGAACCGTGAATTTTGACAGCAAAGGAACGGCTGCCGCTTTAGGGTCTGCGTTGAAAGACTGATTGGCTCGATTGATGTGGTCATATGCACCGCCGATGTAGAAATTATTGCTTTCGTCCATCACCGAAAACCACATTAAACCTGCTGATATATCCGCAAAAAGGAAATTATCACGGCCATTGACGCCGAAAACGGGCTCATTGCTAGGTCGGCTAGGGTCAAATGCACCATTACCGTCGTTTTGGCTACCCCATTGTGCTGCGAGCAGATTCAAGCCACGTTGCGCGAGGCCAACTTTTGCGCCCATCGAAAGGTAACTCGCCTTTTTGCGATAGCCACCCATTTTTTTGGTGTAAGCAAAATTCAAATTCAACAACGTTGAACGGAAATTGAGCGACCCCGCAGCGTCGCCCCAAACCGAGCCGCCTAAGCCGAAATAATCGTAACGACCAACGGGAATTTTAGCGTCATAAGCCACTTGTGAGGTCTGAAACGCCTTCTCACGAAGCACCGACGCCCACTGATTGCGGTAGTTGATGCCGATGCGTTGATTACAGTTCATCACGCCCGTCATAGCAGGATTCAGTTGAAGCGGTGCCATGTAGAACTGCGAAAAGTGGATGTCTTGAGCCATTGCCGCGACGCTCAGTGCGGTTGCTAGAACGAGTATTGAAAGTCTTTTCATGTTAAAAGAGATTGACTTCTAGGAAGTTGATTATCAATAGTTTATGCTAATAAAATCGATTTTTTATTGTTCGTTATCGGTTATTAAGTTAGCTACGTTAATAATGAATAACTTAATAACGAATAAGTCCTTGGACAAAATTACTTGATAGTTACTGGCTCTTTCTCGCTTCGCTCGAAAATCGCCCTTTTAATGGCTTTTTTAGGTCGAGCGTGTATTTTTTGTTTAAAAATCAAAGATTTTTAAACAAAAAATACACGCTCGACCTGATAGATTTCTTTCGCACGCCTTTTGAGCGTAGCGAAAAACAGTGCATATTAATTTTATCCAACCACTTAACCGTATTAATGCGCCAAAAGTAAGCCAAAGGTTGATTCGGCGTATGTATTAAAAATGAGATAACAGCTTTTTAACATTTTGGCCTTTTGCGAAGCCTAAACGTCGTTTTTGGGTCATTATTTTAATAAACGTTAATTAAATTATTCCGTTCGCCATTTTGCCCCGTATTGTTCCACCAATATATTATCGTACAAATCGGCTTTTTCAAACAGGTTTGAGAGCAATTTGACACCAATATCCTCCCGCAAGTAACGCACATGAATCAGCACCGATAAAATAATGTCTTGTCCGCGAACGCTCAATGTGATGCCTTCGTTGCGGTAATTTTCGCGCAACACGTATTCATATAACGCCTTAATATTATCTTTCGGTAAAGTGCAAAGATAGGCATCGCAGAGAATTAAATCGTTTTGTTGGTGATAAGCGACGTTAATTCTAGCTGAACCTTGTCGAATTTCCCAACTATTAGGCCCGCGACGGCTCACCCGCACGTCATGACCAATTTCAATCAACATTTTTTCAATTGTCAAAGCCACGCCTTCTGCTTTGTAATCTTCTGCTTTCGTCGGCAAAGATACTTTTGAACCGCAATTTGGGCAATAACCACCGACTTCAATTGTTGTTTCAAACACCAAATTCAAGCAAGCGTCGCACCTTACCGCCGCTTCACCGTTGCCTAATTGAAAGGCATCAAGGGCTTCGCCTAGATGCTTAGCGGGTAGGCAAAACCCAATGGTATTGCCGTCTTTTATAATAAACGTGTTGACGCCCACAACGGCCCCCTCAGTATTGACAAGTGGGCCGCCTGAATTACCAGGATTCAAGGCCGCATCGTGCTGAATGTAGTCAATATTATTATGAATACGGCGCGTATTCGACACAATGCCCTGCGTAAACGAGTATTTTAAGCCGTAAGGATGGCCAACTGCCGTCACAATTTCGCCTTCGCGCAGCACGAGCGGCGAGAGCGAAAGGCTTGGTAAACCGTCTGCGTGCGGCGGCATTTCGATAAAAGCGAGGTCAAAACGCGCATCGTTGTACATCACGCGGCTGATTTGACGCGGCAAACCGATGCCTTCTACCATCACTTCGCTGTTCCCTTCGATGACGTGGTTATTCGTCACGATGAGATTAGGCGTTTTTAAGTAAAAACCCGTTCCCGTGCTGTGCGTTGTGGCAATTTGTATGACCGCACTTTTATATGTTTCGACAAAATTTTCCATAAAAATCAAAAAATACTGAGGAGGTGTTTTTGAATGTACGCCGATGTTTGACACGTTACGGCAGACGTTACGGCGGATGTTCGGGGAACTTTTAAAGTTCCCCGAACATTGAAAACATTGAAATTTTATTCTTTTGGTGTAAAATCTAAGGCTTTGAGCATCATTAGATAAGACGTAGCAAATTTTGAGGCCGTTTTAAAATCTAAAACCGACACATCGGGTGCGAGTTTCGGATGTTTATCGAGATGGCTGTCCGCAATCGTTTTTATCGCCGTTTTTATCGCTTTTTGGTCAAAAACACCCGTTTGAGGGTTCAAGTACTGAGGGGTATAATTGAGCACTTTAAAAAAATCGGATTCAAATATTTTGTAATACAAAGCCAATAATTCGCGGTCAGCTTTTGGTAACGCATACGTAAAGAGTGCATGACCGACGATGTAACTCGGAACGGCGAGGGCAACGTGGGCGTGACCGTTTTGTTCGTACCAATCACGGTTAGGCAATTCGCCGTCAATCAACGATACGAGGGCGTCGTGCGGCTTGGTTTGCATGATGCCAAAGGTGGAAGTTGTGCCGTATAATTCATTGACAATCAACTCTTTCGACCTATTTTTTATTTTTTCAAACTCTTTTAAAATCAACCCATTTTTTTGAATCATGGTCTTTTCTTCGGTCGAAAAATAGTTGCGGTGCATCCGTTCGATTGTCTCCATAATGAAGCCTTCGGGCGTCGTCAAGTAGTCAATTCTGTAAGCAGTATCAAGCAATAAATACGAAATGCCGCCTGGATATTTGTCGCCATCTAGTTTTTTATCGGCCATAACGGCAAACAATGCCGTAATTTTGTCTATCAAAAACGTATATTTTATCTCCCTTTCTGCATCGGGCAAATCCGTTTTTGACCCCATATCAATCGGCATTAACTGCGTTCCGAACTCGTCGAGCAGCAAATCGTCTTGTTTATCGGCATTGACGGCCAATTCTTTTAAAGCATAATACAGTTTGAAAGGCGATGCGTCGAGGGCGTTTGAGTCAAATTTTACGACCAAATTGTTGTCATTATCAAGGGCATAACGGCAATATTCTAAGCTAAAATTGGATTCCACAAGCCGCCGCATGACCGTAACGCTTAGGTTTTGCGCTTTGACAATGCGGGCTTCAGCGATGAATTTTTGAGCATTTGCGCTGCCACTGACCCGTTTTGAGCCTTGCAGAATCTCAAATTCGTAGCCCCCCTCAGTCGTGAGCCACCGAACATTGTCTTCTTGTTCGTCGCGGAGATATTTGAAAAACGCCTCATAAGCCGCCAAATAATCAGCCGATTCGAAGCGTGTAAGGGCTTCTTCCCACGCGTCGTATTGTATTTTTTTCTTGTATGAATCGGTGTAGCGACCTAAACGGACAGTAGGTTGCGGCTTTGTCGGTTCGGCTTTTGTCCCAAACAGGCGTTCCCAGAAACTCATAAATTGCTAATTATTGGGATGTCTCAACCCCTTTTTTGAAATGAGGGCGAAAAGTACGCTTTTTGTCCTAATTCTATCGGTGGGTGTGGAAAAGAAAAAGTTAAAATGTGTTTATTCAAAATAAAATTAAAGTTAGGTGTTTAATTTTATTTTATAAATAATTGATAATCAAATGATTAGTTATTAGCGCATCAAAAGCAAAATTAATGTGCGTTCCTACTTTCTGTCCGATAAGGTAAGCACTTAATCGTAAAACATGAATTATCCCGAATTTTCTAACAACAAAAATTCAGAATTTTTTACGCCGAAAAGATGGTTTAGTAACGAGTAAATAATAAACTGGTCGAATTGATTTTTCATTTTTATTGATAATCAATTAGTTACGAAATTAAATAACACCAAGTTATTATTTACTCGTTACTTACGCGCTCTTTTTCGCTACGCTCAAAAATCGCTATTGAAAGTAATCTATTGGGGCGACGTTGTTTTTTGTTTAAAAATCTTCGATTTTTAAACAAAAAACAGCA
>JAYSRS010000635.1:0-2915 GCA_043720935.1 Saprospiraceae bacterium | reverse complement strand
GTTTTATATATTTTCAGATTTTAAACGGGCTGTTTTTCGCTACGCTCAAAAGACGCCCTTTAAAGAAATCTATCGGGGCGACGTTGTTTTTTTGTTGAAAAATCTACGATTTTTTAACAAAAAAACAACGTCGCCCCTTAAAAATTCTTTCTCGCACGCCTTTCGAGCGAAGCGAGAAACAGTGCGTAACAATTCTAAAAATATATAAAACGCACTACTGAGGGGTATTTTTATTCAATTTTAAGAGAATATCCGTCAAAAACAACGGTTTCCCACCGATTTTATGAAGGCCATAAGGCACGTTCAACGCCCAATCAATACGATACTTTTTATTTCTAATTAATTGATTATCAAACAAATTGCGACTAAAAACCCAACTTGGATACGAGGCTTTGTAGATTTTCGGCGGCACAACTTGTTGCGTGATGCGGTCTTTTTGCCCAACAAAAGTCGGCGTTCGACCGATAAATATGGAGGGAATACTTTGTTTTTCTGCGGCTTCCAAAAAGGTGTAAGGCGTCTCCAAATATTGTAAAACGCTGTTGAACAGAGCGATGTGCGGCGTCTCTCGCTCGCAAGCCCCTTCGATGGTGAAAGCGAATTTTAATTGTTGGTTTTCAAATTCAGCTTGCCCGATGTTGACAAAATGCGTTTGTTCCACGACTATCCAACGGATGTTCCACGCGTCAAAAACGCGCCGATGTTGCCAATACGTACTGCCCAAAGCACCCCCAAAATCAAGAACAATCAAGGGTTTTTCGTCTAAATCAGCCCGAATTTTACCTAAAATGTTCAAAAGTGGCTTGTCCAATTCTTCTTCAAAAAACAAAACCGAGTCGCGTTCAAAAGCCGCGTTGCCGTCTCTGACTTGCCGCGTTGCTTCGACGACCCGCGCCGTAATTGCCGCGCTGTCGTAGCCGTCGCAGTCCTTTTCCGCCACTTGCCAAGACGGATAATCGCCAAACCAACCCGATTTTTTCCAATATTTTTGGTAGAAAACGAGAAGTGGAGACGGTATGAAGTCGACTAATTTGTTGAACATTTTTGATAATTTCAATATCCTCTGACTGCTTAACATAGAACTCCGAAGGAGTTGAATTTGAATAACCGTAAATGCAATCTACGGGCTAAATATCAAGCGTGTTTCCAATTCCGATAGAGTCGAGCGTTGATAAGTTATATCCCGACTGCGGCATAGCTGCAAAATCTCGGTAATGCTCAGCTTAACAACTACTTTTACTATGCGGTGTAACCGCAAAACAGCACATTTAGCGGTTACACTGCATAAAAAATCGGAATTATCGGCTTTATGTCGCAAAATACTGAGGGGGTATCTGATTTAGGAAATTTTGCAAATTTCCTAAATCTTTTGCCACAAAAATGCCTTTTTTTACTCAAAAATTGATTTGCGACATAAAACCGATAATTCCGTAAAAAATTGAGCATTAGGGCAATATTACCGAGATTGTGCAGCTACGCCGCAGTCAGACATTTTAATATAACTTGTCAACGCTGGATTTTATCGGGCTTTATAACGTAGGCTATGCTTTAAAAATACGCCGTAAAGTGGCCAAACCGCGTTGCCAAATACTATGACTTTTTTGATGGTGTTTGATGAAAAAACGTACGGCCAAAGGGTTTTCTTCAACCAAAATCGGTTTTATACTGAGGGGGTGTTGCGCCAATTCCAAAGGTGCTTCCTCGGCACTTTGATGCGCCGTAAAATGCGTTCCTGCGGCAAAACCCTCGTGCCGCGTGAGCGGAAACTGTGGATAAAGACTCAATTTTTCCTCTAAAACCACCGAAGCTGTCCACCTAATCGCCCAACTATCCACTTTTCCAGCCTTTTGCTTATGGAGCATTTTGACCAAATTGAGCGCATTATTCATGTTCAAATATTTACCCAAGCCGCGCTTTTCAATGGCATTAATTAAATAATCTGTATCGGGATTGAACAGCTGCCATGCCCGCGCCCACGTGGCCCACGCGATGGTATCGGGATGCCGTAAAAAGAAGTTGTTGCCGATTTTTTCAGGCGGACAATAATAGTTCCAACCACCGATGGAACACACTTTATCGTCATTTTCATAATGCGTAAGTGCTTCATTCATAAACTTTAAGAAGTAAGGAGACACCGTTACGTCGTCTTCGACAATAATGGCACGGCCAAATTCTTGCGTGATTTTAGTCACCCCTGCAATGACAGAATTGGCCAACCCTTTGTTCGATTCGGCAGCAATCAGCGTCGTTTCGGCACACCAATTTCGGCTGTTTATGACGGCTCTGACTGCTTCAATTTTCGCTTTTTGAGCGTCCGTTGCGTCCTTTTTTGGCCCGTCTGAAAAGACAAAAAGGCGGCTTTTCGACGCTTCGGCGTTGAGCGTTAGCGACGCCAAAGTTTGTTGCGTCAAGTCGGGGCGGTTATAAACGAATAAAATTATCGGCGCGTAATTCATGTGAATTAAAAATTAAAAATTAAGGATTAAAATTGGGGTGACAGCAACTAGATATTTACCAAAATTAAAACAGCAATTTTCGCTTTCGGCTTTTGACGTTGCGGCGTAGCTGCAAAATCTTGGTAACGCTAACATTAAAGTCCAATTTTTTATGCGGTGTAACCGCAAAACCGCTTGTTTAGCGGTTACATCGCGTAAAAAAGTAGTGGATAGTTTAATATTACCGAGATTTTGCAGCTACGCCGCCGTGAAAAATTTCAAAGCGGAAATTGCTAAAGGGAATTTGTAAAATATAACTGACACGCTTTTTTCTTGACAACCTTTCCGAAAGTTTAAAACTTTCGGAAAGGTGTGGGTAGATTATTTTTCGGAATTATCGGTTTTATGTCGCAAACCAATTTTTAAGTAAAAAATGATGTTTTTGCGGCAAAAGATTTAGGAAATTTTGCAAATTTCCTA
>JAYSRS010000634.1:0-25159 GCA_043720935.1 Saprospiraceae bacterium | reverse complement strand
TACGTTCGCTCCGATAGATTTTTTCCTAGCACGCCTTTTTCGCGCAGCGAAAAACAGTGCGTATGAAAATACGCTTTTATTTATTCAACGTTCCTTATAGAAAAAATCAGCGTAAATCAGTCGTATCTGTCAAATCAGTGGCTCATTGCGTAACATTAGTAAGTAATCACAAAAAAAACTATGTGGTTTATGTGACTGTAAGTAGTAATGCGTAAATAAACGCTACTTGCGTTAAGAAAAAATATGCTTTTATTTGTTTAGTGTTTCTTACAAATGCTTAATTATCATCCAACTCTCCAAGGATTACAAACCCTTGGAGAGTTATTTTACGAAATTATCTATCCGTTATTTTTCCTTCACTTTTGCCAAAAATTTGCCAATAATGCTCCTTAAACTGGTCAACTCCTTAGTTGTCAAGCCTCTAAACAATTCTTTTTCTAACTCGTCAACTGCTTTGGTGCAAGTGGTCAGAACGCTCTTGCCATTTTCCGTTAAATTGAGCAACAACACCCGTCTATGATTGGGGTCAGCTATTTTTTGGAGCATATTTTTACGTTCTAAAATAGCGACCGTTTCGTTCATTGACTGAGGGGTCATTGAAAAACGCCGCGATAATTGAGCTGATGAAAAACCCAAGCCTTGGATGTCCACAAAACTCATCACGGCAAATTGCAACGGCGTTAACTCATACGTTATCAATACGTTAGACATGGCAACCGTCACTTCTGTTTCTAATCGTTTAACCAAATAAACCGTTCTTGGCTGCATAATTATTGTTTGAAAATTTAAAAAATAAATGAGAATTATTCCGTTTCATTGTGGCTCTTTACCGTCCTTGAATGTAAGGACGCCTTGCATTAGGCGAATATACACGGACTTTTTATTTCATAATAAAAATTAACGTTTGTGGCCTGTCAATTTATTGTTTATACGTAGATACGCACGGCCGTGCGAATCTACATGTGTTCACGTTTAAAATTAGAGTTTTTATTACTTGATAATCAATGAGTTATCTCTATTTATAATTCCGAATTTAAAGCTGTTTCCGTGACAACTGACCCTGTTTTCATCAAAACTTACGCAGAAATTGACGCGTTCAGTCAAGGCAAACACCCCACCTTAAAACTTAGAAACTCCGCCCGAAATATGGGCAAAAATAATTTGTGGATTGCCACAACTGCCGCCGTTTACGAAGCGACTTTGCTCTCAACAGATGCCGATTTTACGCATTTAGACAGTATTTTCTTCTATTTTGAGCTAATTTCATAAACTAATCCTCAAAATCGCACCCAATCGGTTGCCCAGGCGGCACAACGGGCGGCGGCGGGGCTTTAAAATCATTAGAATTTTCCGTAAAATGGCGCAATTGCGTTTGCAAATAATCATTGTGGGCCGTGCGTTTGAGGTCTTTCATCTCGGCTATTTTGCGCGCAATGCCGACGAGTTTTCTGACAGTTTCCCTTATTTTTCCATCATTCCCTTCGTTTGCGCGTCCGAATTTATTGCTATGAAAATAATGCCCTATGAAAAATTGAACTTCTGCACTGACTTGTTGATTCCCTTTTTTATCGGCGGCAATCTGCAATAAACGATTAAAAAACAGTTTTTCGGTCGCAAGCGCAATTTCTTCTTGCAAAATACTGAGGGGCCCCTTTTTTCTAATTCTAACGGTCTTCCTAATTTCTTCCAAATAATCCAATACACTCATTTGTTCTTCTGGAAAACGGGCGTTTTGTTCCACAATCCGAGCCAATCTAGCGTCATTCAACAGCAGGCGTACTGTATTACCCGCGCCCACTTCTGCCGCCGTCAACGGGTCGAAAAACAGTTGCGTTTTAGTGGGAAACAATTCTCTATGTCGGTCATAATCAACGGGTTGTGGGGGAATGAGTTTGATAATGTGTTCTGGAATTTCCAGAAAAACAGGGTCAAGCGTCGCTAAAACGGCGTCTAAAGCGGCGGTTTGTTCCTTCGGGGCAACGGGTTCGTTTGTCACTTGCCCATCACCACGCATGGCGTAGCTGTAATTCACGCCACCGATAAGCTTTACCGCCGCTTCCGTTTGATAGCGGTGCGACAAGTACAAAGGCACTAAAACTTGCTCTAATAGTGCCATCGGCTGCCCTAACGGAATGCTGTTTTCCCCAAATTTCTTCAAGGCCAAAGCGCGGACTTTCATGATGCGTTGCAGTTCCTCGGTGGCTGATTTTCCATTGTCCCAAAGGTGAGAATACGGATGTCCGCCACCTTCGGGACGGGAATCTTGGTCGCTGATAAATCGAAAACCTTGTGTCAAATTGTCTTTAATTATATTCGTAAGTCCTTGATTTTCATCTGTTCCCTTCGGAAAATCTTGATAGCCGTACAGAATTGCGCGTTTGTCCCAAGCGGCAATTTTAGTATCATACGTATTTGAAAAATCCAAATCAGTACCCCCCTCAGTATAACCGACAAAAGGATGCGGATAATCCATCACCGACGCCAAATCTTGGGTACTCGCCGCAAAATTGTGTTGCAATCCCAACGTATGCCCCACTTCATGCGCCGCGAGTTGCCGCAACCGCGCCAAAGCCAAGGCTTGCATACGCGGGTCGGCGGGTTTTCCCGTCTCAAAAGGCGACAACAAACCCTGTGCAATCAGATAATCTTGACGCACCCGAAGTGACCCTAACGAGACATGCCCTTTGATGATTTCGCCCGTTCGCGGGTCAGAAACAGCGTTGCCATACGACCAACCACGCGTCGAGCGATGCACCCATTGAATGAGGTTGTAACGCACATCCATCGGGTCGGCATCTTCGGGTAACTCCTTGACAATGAAGGCATTGCGATAACCTGCCGCTTCATACGCCTGATTCCACCACGCCGCACCTTCCATCAAAGCGGACTTAATTGGCTCGGGCGCACCTCTATCCATGTAATAAATAATGGGTTTCACAGGGTCAGACAGTGCCGCCGTCGGGTCTTGTTTTTGCAAACGATGACGGACTATAAACCGCTTTTCAATCGGCTCTGAAATCGGTGTGGCATAATCATAGAATTGAATATCAAAAAAGCCCGAACGCGGGTCAGCTTTTCTCGGTTTGTAACCATCGTCGGGCAATTCCACAAAAGAATGATGTTCTCGAACCGTCACCGCCGAAGCTGTCGGCGCAACGCTGCGAATGTATTCACCTTCGGGTTTACCCGTAAACGTGAGTGTCGCTTCAAACTCTGTATTTTTCGGAAAAGCCTTGGTTCTCGCCAAAAAAATGGCCGAACGGCTTGCATCGAGCGTGTATGTGCCTTGTTGTGTCTGTTTCAAACGCTCCGCAACGCCCTGCACATCGGTCAATAAAAAAGCCGTTGCATCCACCAAATATTTGCCATTTGATTCATCCGACACCGTAAAACCCCACAAAACAGACTGTGCGAACGCCTGTTCAACCGCCTTGCGTTCTGCTTCATTTTGGCTTAAAGCCCGATAGCCTTGATTGGGCTGCACCATCAAAATCTTTGGTCCAGATTTAACAAATTTCACGACGCGTTGCCCACCGATTTGCCCTCTATCCAAACCAATATCGTTAGACCCAACACCCGACGGCAACGAATGCACGTACAAAAATTCTTTATCTATTTTGTCAATCTCTAACCAAATTTTTCCTTCTTTTTCATCCCAAAAGAAGTTGAAATAACCTTTAAACGCTTGCATTTTCTGCGTTTTGGTCTCGTAAGTCGAAGGTGTAATCGGCGGCGTTTGAGCCGTTATTTTGCCGAAGGCGAGGCATAAGTAAAAGAGTAAAAAGCGCATTTCTGTAATGATTTTTTAATTGAATGAAAGGTCGAAAGTAGGTATTTTTCTTTGTCATTCAGTAGGGAATTGTTTTTATTACCGAAGGTCGAAGAAATAGACCCCTCAGTATTTCAATGCAAAAAGCCTTGAAAACCGACGTTTTCAAGGCTTTTTAGGCGTTTATACTGAGGGGATTAAATTTAAGCCGCCGCCAAATGTGGATAAGCCACCGCGTCCGATTCAACAAAACCTAGAATAATATCTTCCGAAGCGACGCCTTTTTCTATAAGTTCATTAACAATCATGGCATCTGTGTTGTTTTCATGCACCCACACCTTGCCATTTATTATTTCGATGTGAAAACACAATAAATGTGTATAAGTCTCTTCATTTTGCCAACCAAAAGCAATCAAAACGAAGGCATTTTGCCGTGTGTCGGCGATGATTCGATTCTGCAATCCGCCCGAATGACCCCAAAATTTGTCGTATTCTTCAAAAAGTTCGACAATGGCTTGCTGATATTTTATTGTTTTATCCATAAAAGCGTACAACTAACAAGTAGTCGCCAAACTATTTTTAGCAACTTGTTTTTTATTTACAGTTTTAAGTATTTCGCCCGTTTTTTTATAATGAGCAATGATGCTACTAATCGCCTGACGATCTTCGATAGATAGGGGCATTGGCTCAACTATCAAATCAACATCAGTAACTTTTGTTGTATAACCCATGATTTTATGTTTTAAAATATTGTTTTATTAATTTCAAAGCCTCGTGTGGAAAAATAATCATTTTATGCCCGCCTACGTGGGTAGCACCAAGTATATTTTCATAATGCGTTATCAAACGCGTTTTAGACTGAAAAGCAACAATGCCATCATAGCCTTTATCCCAAGCACATTTACAAGTAAATGCAAATAAATTCCCAGGAATACCCTCGTATAACTTGTTTTTGCCTAAATTGAAAGGCGCGCTTTCAACTAAATGCAAATAATAATGGTCATTATAATCGCTGATACTTGCCAAACCTTGAATTATGTCAGGTTGTTCTTGCAGCGTCAATTTATATACGTTGCGGTCAGGTTGTTTGAACTCTAATTTCCAATCAAATTTCCAACTATTGACCTTGGTAATGGATTTCAAATCTAATTTATTCACTTGCAAGACATCAGTATCAAAATTTTCACCCGACGCAACATTTCGGATGCTATTAGTCAAACTATCAATCCAAATGTCTAATTTTAAAGAAGTTCTCTTTGCCATATTATATTGAAAATTTAAGGTATTTTCTCACTTGAAAAATTTTTATGCTGCAAAGTTACATCTTTTCTTATACCACACAAATTTTTGTTTCTATCATTTTTAATTCAAAAAGCCTTGAAAACGTCTGTTTCCAAGGCTTTTTGAGCGTTTATACTGAGGGGGGTATTTTTTGTTTATTACAAACTCGTGGTCGCTATTCTTAATCCATTCTTTTTATTACTTTTCTTCACCTCATGCACCACGAGCAACTGATTGCCCATGATTAAGCCCGTTGAGTTTGTCGCGTTTATCGAACCTTCAATAAAAATACTGAGGGGCCTCTTTTTGTCCCATTAACCTTTTTTAACCTTCAATATTCCTCGATTAACGGTGTTATTGCAACGCTTTGATTTACTTTTGTCTTTGTAAAATATTTCAGATGCCAAATTTCAGATGTCAAACGTAAAAAATTGATACTCAATAGTTTGTATAATGAAATTGCGAGTACACTTTATTTCAAATCAATTCCTAAACAGTGCATTCTTAATTTTTTAACGCACTGAAAAACAACTATTTCTGCAATGAAAAAGCTCCTACTTCTTTCTTTTATCTTCATTTCTGCCCATTTGTCGGCTCAAAAACTAACCATTACAGGCGTTGTTGCCGACGGCGACGGCAAGGCAATGGAAAATGCCACCGTTTTATTGTTAGCATCTTCCGATTCGTCGCTCGTTTCTTTTGGTCGCACAAAACCAAATGGAACTTTTGAACTCCGCAACGTCAGTCTAGCCGTAAATTGCTTTCTAAAACTCACTTTTGTCGGCTACGAACCGTATTTTCAAGACGTTTTGAAGGACACCAAACCGACAAACGGCTCGACCTTAGAGTTAGGCGGCATCCGCATGACCCCCCTCAGTAAATTGCTCAACGAAGCCGTCGTAAAAGCCGAACGCGACCCCGTAAAGATTAACGGCGATACAACGGAGTTCAACGCTTCTTCCTTCAAAGTGCAGCCGAATGCGACAACCGAAGACTTGATTAAGAAATTGCCGGGCATGGAAGTCGATAAAAACGGCAATGTCAAGGCACAAGGAGAAGCCGTTACGCAGGTTTTGGTAAATGGCAAGAAGTTTTTTGGCAAAGACCCTAAAATTGCCCTGCAAAACCTACCCGCAGGGGCTGTTGAGAAAGTAAAAGTTTATGATAAACGCAGCGACCAAGCCGATTTTTCGGGCATTGACGACGGCGAACGTGAAAAAACGATTGATATTCAGTTGAAAAAAGACTATTCGCAAGGCACTTTTGGCAACGGAACGCTGGGCGGCGGCGGTGTTGAAGGCGATGTGGCCAGTCGTTATTTGGGTAAGTTTGCGGTTAACAATTTTTCTAAAACTCAGCAATTGTCGTTTCTTGGAAATGGCAATAACATCAATCAAACGGGCTTTTCGTTTGAAGACTATGCAGGTTTTACAGGTGCAAGTCGGCAAATGGCAAGTGGCGGCGGCATGCGTGTAAATAGCGATAATTCAAACGGTGTTCCTTTGGATATGGGCGGAACAAAGGGGTTTTTAAAGACATTTTCTGGCGGCGTCAACTACAATAAAGTTTTTTCTAAGAAAACAGAACTCAATATGAGTTATTTTTTCAATGACCAAATCAGCAATACTCGGACGTTCACGAACCGCGAGAATCTTATAGATGGAAAATCCTCTTTTTTGTCAAATACAGACGTAAATTCCTTAACGGAGAACCAAAATCACCGCGTTAATCTGACATTAGACCAAAAAATTGACACATTTACGTCGTTAAAACTCACGTCTAATTTTTCTATGACCGAAAATACGAGCGATAAAGAGACATTTAGCGAGAACAAACGGTTGGGCATCTTGCAAAATAAAGGCAATACGCTCAATAATACTGAGGGAGGTGGCATGAGCGCGCAAAACAGCCTTTTGTTGCGCCGCCGATTTATGAAAAAAGGTAGAACGGTCTCCGCAAATGTGTTTTTTAATTACAATCAAACGACAAATAATGGTAATTTGAACGCCGTCAATACCTTTTACCGCAACGGTATTGGCACTGACAGTATAACAAAACAAGACGACGACCGCGTGAACAACCGCAGCAATTATGGGACGACGATTTCGTTCACCGAACCACTCGGAAAACGGCAATATTTGGAAGCCAATTATTCCTACAATGCGACTATTAATAACGCCGACCGCAAAGTCTATCGCTTGGTAAACAACGAAAGTATTTTTAATACAAATTTGAGTAACAAATACATCAATGATTATATTTATCAGCGCACGGGTTTGACGTATCGCATCAATAAAAAAGAGTGGAATTTTTCAACGGGCTTGCAATACCAACATTCCGATTTGAACGGCGACCTCATCACCCGCGACACGATAATTAAGAAATCGTATGACTTTGCGTTGCCAAACGTGCGTTTTGAATTCAACCCCGTGCAAGGTAAACGCGCCACGTTTAGCTACGAAACATCGGTACGTGAACCAAGTATTTCGCAACTGCAACCAATTACAGATAATTCTAACCCGTTGTACATTTCGGCAGGTAATCCAAGCCTAAAACCCGAGTACAACAACCGCATCAGAATTGGCTATAATCATTTCAACCAAGCGACTTTTAGCGCATTTTTTAGCAATATTAGCGTCAATTATGCCACGAATAAAATCACAAACGCCCAAACGACGGACACGTTGTTTCGCCGTTTTTCGCAGCCGATTAATGTTAGAAACGACGTCAGTGCAAATGGTTTTATTGGCTACAATCGCCCGCTCGTGCCGCAATTATTGCGTTTTAATGCGCGAACAAATGCAAGTTATGGCCGAGGAATTAGTATGATAAATACGTCAGATAATATTTTAAATCCTAAAGCGAAAGCCAACAGCATCGAAAATCTGACCGAACGCACAAGCGTCGGTGTCACGTTAGGCTTGACGCTCACTGTGCGTGATTCGTTCGATTTGTCAGTCAGTGGAACGGTCAATCACAACAACACGTCGTACTCGATTCAGTCGGCTAATAATCAAAAATACGACGTTTATGACCTAGAAACGGACGCAAATTGGCGTTTGCCGTTCGGTTTGAAGCTCTTTGGGTCGTTCACTTACAACATCATCAAAGGCAATTCTTTTGGCACGAGCCAAGGCATTCCGTTGTTGGGCGCAGGGATTTCAAAATATATGTTGAAGCAAAATCGCGGCGAATTGAAGTTTCAAATGGTCGATATTTTAAACCGAAATCAAGGCTATTCGCGTTCCGCAGACGTTAATTACGTTCAAGAAGAACGCGTTAACTCACTCGGTCGTTATGCTATGCTCTCATTTACGTATGCGTTCAACCCGATGGGCGGAATGTTTGGCGGTCGCGGCGGCAATCGGGGCGGCGGTATGCGGATAATGATGCGATAATGTAAGTGTTTTGGCAAAATTATTCGGAATTATCGGTTAAAAGACGCAACGCCAAATCTGACGCGGGTTTCAAACCCGCGTCAGATTGTAATTCGTTGTTCTCGTACTTGTTTTTACTCCTTTTTCTTAAAAAACCACTGCACTTTCTGCGTCCACAACACGTAACCTTCGGGTTTCATGTGCAACATATCTTCAATAAAAAGCGTGGGATTTGGCTGACCCGATGCATCAAGCATTGGCGTTGCAGTATCCAAATAAAAGACATTTTTCGTTTGTTTGGCCAGTTGCCAAAGCCGTTGATTCAAGGCTTTTTGTTGTGGTAACAAAGCCAAACGCGACGGACTTGGCTTAATGGTGAACAATACCAAACGCGTTTTGGGCAGTTGTTGCCGCACTTTTTTGACAAACGCCACAATGTCTTGATAGACCGAATCCACCGATTTTCCCGCATTCAAATCGTTGTCACCTTCGTAAAAAAACAAATACTTTGGCCTATGTGGCACAACAATTTGCTCAAAATAGCGCAGCGCATCCACCGTTTGCGAGCCGCCAAAACCACGGTTGACAACTGTCAAGTTGCCAAAAGCGCAATCCGTTTCGGCAGTCTTCCAAAACCGAAAAGTCGAACTGCCATACAGCATAATTTGATTCCCTACGGGCGCAACCGCCGAATCCGCTTGCTCAAATTTGCTGATTTCTGCCTCAAAAGGTCGTTGCGCTGTTACCGTTTTGGCAACGCCAACAATGAAGATAGCGGTAAAAAAGAAAGTACGTAAAGTATTCATTATCAAAATTTTAAGTAATTCAAATATAGATGTCAGCACCTTCTATTTAGGATGTTTTAAAAAAGGAAAGTGCGCGTTTATTTATTCTGTTTTTCCACAGTGCGAAAAATACAAGTTTTTGAAAGAATTTTGTAATATTCAATCTTTTGAATGTCGGCACCTTTGTTGAGCGAAAATTAATTCGCAACTAAAATAAAGTAAGATGAAAAACTTGACCATAAGTTTTATGATGGCATTTTTGTTTTTGACATGTAGCCCAATGTCCTTGAAAGCAATAACGGCTTCAACAATCGAAACTATAGACCCTGTTAAAACGGCTGAACAAGCTCGAGTTGAGGCTTTGATTAGTCGTTTGAACGACATTAAAGAGCTGGACAAATCCGACTTGACGCGGGTCGAAAAGAAAGAATTGCGGCAAGAAACGCGGGCAATCAAAAAGAATTTGAGAGAGATTGGACAAGGTGTTTACTTGTCGGCAGGTGCCATTATCATCATCATTTTATTGCTAATTCTCTTGCTTTAATTGTTAGCGCGTTGAAAATGTCCTTAGAAAAATATGTGCAGATATTCATAAGTTTCTATAAAGTTGTCAAATCTAGGATTGTTACACTAAAATAGGGTTGATTCGGTAGAATTGACCCTATTTTAGCGTAAAAATAAGTAGGAAGACGTCCCTACTTTTCACTTTTCACTTCCCATTTTTCACTTATTTCTGCGCGTCCACGACCGCGATAGCAATCATGTTCACGATTTCCCGCGTCGTTGAACCCAATTGCAAGACGTGAATTGGTTTTTTCAAACCCAACAAAACGGGGCCGATTTTCTCAATCCCAGCCACCTCTTTAACGAGATTGTAAGCAATATTCGACGCCGACAAATTAGGAAAAATCAACACATTTGCCCGTCCGTCTGCCAAATCGCTGAACGGATGATTCGCCTTCAACAACGCTGTATCGAACGGCAAATGTGCTTGCATTTCACCATCCACAACCATTTTTGGATTTCGCGCTTTGAGCATCTCGACAGCTTTACGCATTTTGAGCGCGTCTTCGCCTTCGGTACTGCCAAAATTGGAATAGGTCAGCAAGGCAATGCGCGGCTTGATGTTGAATTTTTCGACTTCTTTCGCCGCCAATTCCGCAATTTCGACGATTTCTTCGGCACTCGGATTGAAATTCACCGTTGTATCTGCCAAGAAAAGCGGCCCAAAACGACTCATCAGAACATACATTCCCGATACTTTTTTCACGCCTTCTTGTCGGCCAATCACTTGCAAAGCAGGGCGAATTGTGTCGGGATAATTGCGCGTCATGCCGCCAATCATCGTGTCCGCCGCGCCTGAATCTACCATCATAGCCCCAAAATAAGCCCGACGGCGCATCATATCGTGCGCTTCGGTTTTGTTGAAACCTTTGCGTTTGCGTTTTTCAAAAAAGGCGTCGCCGAATGCCGTCAAACGCGCTTTGTCGGCTTCGGTTTGTGGCAACATTGGGTTGATAATCTCAATACCCGACAAATCCAATTGATTGTCTTGAATCAATTTTTCGATTTTTTCGACATTTCCAAGCAAAATTGGCGTCGCAATGCCTTCATCTTTCGCCTGTTGTGCCGCTTTCAGAACGGCCAAATTTTCGGCATCGGCCAGCACAACGCGCATCGGATTTTGCTTCGCTTTGTTGACAACCGCCCGTGACAACGTATTATCAAGCCCCAAACGCTTGGATAATTCCGTTTCGTAAGCGGCCCAATCTTGAATCGGGAATTTGGCTACATTCGTTTCCATCGCTGCGCGTGCGACGGCGGGTGCGACGGTCGTCAACAAACGCGGGTCAACGGGTTTCGGAATGATGTACTCACGGCCAAAAACCAAATTGTCTTTACCATAAGCCATATTTACCATATCTGGCACGGGTTTTTTGGCCAAATCAGCCAAAGCACGTACTGCCGCCAGTTTCATTTCTTCATTAATCACCTTCGAGCGCACGTCCAAAGCCCCCCTAAAAATGTAAGGAAAACCTAGGACATTGTTGACTTGATTCGGATAATCACTTCGACCTGTGGCGAAAATAAGGTCTTGCCGTGTTGCCATTGCTTCTTCGTAAGCAATCTCTGGCGTCGGGTTGGCCATAGCGAAAATAATGCAATCTTTGGCCATTGGTTTTATCATGGCTCCGTTCAACACATTACCTTTCGACAGGCCGACAAACACGTCTGCACCAATCAAAGCATCGGCCAAAGTGGTGTGAACACCCGCTTTATCGTTGGCAAATTCCCGTTTTTTACCGTCCAAATTGGTACGGCTCGGATGAATCAAACCCTTAGAATCGAACATAAAAATATTGGCTTTTTGCGCGCCCAAGCTGCAATACAGGCGGGTGCAAGAAATCGCCGACGCCCCTGCCCCATTGATGACAATTTTGACGGTCGCAATGTCTTTTTCAACAATTTCCAAGGCGTTCAACAAAGCTGCCGCGCTGATAATCGCCGTCCCGTGTTGGTCGTCGTGCATGACGGGAATGTTCATTTCGGCCTTCAAACGCTCCTCGATTTCAAAACATTCGGGCGCGGAAATGTCTTCCAAATTGACGCCACCAAACGTCGGTTCAAGGATTTTGACCGTTCTGATGAATTCTTCCACGTTTTTTGTATCGAGTTCGATGTCAAAAACGTCAATATCTGCATAAATTTTAAACAAAAGTCCTTTGCCTTCCATCACGGGCTTGCTTGCGGCGGGGCCAATGTCGCCTAAGCCCAAAACCGCCGTTCCGTTGGAAATCACCGCCACCAAATTGCCTTTGGCGGTGTATTTATACACGTCTTCGGGATTTTCTGCTATCGCCAAACAAGGTTCGGCAACCCCGGGCGAGTAGGCAAGCGTCAAGTCGCGTTGCGTAGCCGTTTCTTTGGTCGGAATGACCTCAATTTTTCCTGGCCGTCCTTTGGCGTGGTAGTGGAGCGCGTCTTCTTTGAGCGTTTTTTTCGTACTCATAAATTATTGTATCTTGTTTAGTTGATAACTTTAAAGAAATGATGAATGATGAAGTATAAATGACAAATTTGTAAACATTTGATTATCAATTAATTACACATCAATTTTTGATGCTTTACTTCAAAATAACCTTAATTGATTTACAAATTTTCGTACAAATTACACGCATTTTTAGGAATTAAAACCGCAAAACGCCGATTAAAAAACAAATTAAGGAATTATTCTAAATTGAGACCCCCTCAGTATTTTCGGCTTTTATGTGTAGATTTAACCCATAAATATAGAGGAAACGAGAAGGCGTTTTCTTCTTAAATGATGAAGAAAATAATGCTTTGTCTCAGGAAAAAGTTAAAGCAAAAACATTCCAAACTTTTAAATCTATTTTTATAAACTATTGATAATCAATTTATTACACCTGAAAATTTAATTACGACTACAATTTTTATTTGCTTGCTTCCACGGCGGCGTAGCTGCTCAATCTCGGTAATATCCCAACTTTGCACTATTTTATGATGCGGTGTAACCGCAAAACAAGCGACTTTGCGGTTACACCGCATAAAAGCTTGAATTAGAGTTAGTATTACCGAGATTTGGCAGCTACGCCGCAACTTGAAAAACCAAAACAGAAATCGTTGAAGCCGCTAAATTTAATTTCGTAAATTATTGACAATCAACTTATTACGCCCTTAAACTTACAGCTTGAAATTTGAAATTTGAAATCACTTTTTGTAATGCATTTTCGGTTGCCCCCTCAGTATAGCCGCCGCTTTTTCGGGCGTAATGTCGCGCTGTGGGTTCGCCAACATTTCATAGCCAACCATAAATTTTTTGACGGTTGCCGAGCGCAACAAAGGTGGATAAAATGTCTTATGAAAATGCCATTCTTCGTGCGTTTTGCCGTCCGTCGGGGCTTGATGAATGCCCGCCGAATACGGAAACGAGACTTGAAACATATTGTCATACGCCACCGTGAGTTGCTTATACGCGTCTGCGAAAGCTGTTTTTTCTTCATCGGTCAAGTCCGTAATTCGAGCAACGGCGCGTTTTGGCGCAATCATCGCTTCGAAAGGCCATACTGCCCAAAACGGCACAAGCCCGACAAAATGCTTATTTTCAAACAAAATACGCTCTTTTTTCGCCAATTCTGCTCGTAAATAATCGCTCAACAAGGTTTTACCGTGTTTTTTGAAATACGCCAATTGGGCTTTGGCTTTCTTCGCAGGTTCTTCGGGAACAGTGGATTGCGCCCAAATTTGCCCATGCGGATGCGGGTTCGAGCAGCCCATCATCGCGCCTTTATTTTCAAAGATTTGAACGTGATTGATGTACGGAATTGCGCCCAAAGTCGTGTATTCGTTGCACCATAAATCCACAACTTTTCTAATATCAATAACGTCCATTTCTGGAATCGTCAAATCATGTCGTGGTGAAAAACAAATCACGCGACTCATGCCGCGTTCAGGTCTGATTTTGAACAAATCGGCATTGTCTTTCTCTGCTTCTTGCGCGGATGTAGGCTCTTTTAGACTAAAAAAATCGGGCAACAAGGCCGCAAAGTCATTGTCAAAAGCATAGACATTGGTATATTTCGGATTGATTTCGCCGTTCATACGGGCGTTACCCGCGCAGAGGTAACACGTCGGGTCGTACTCGGGACGCGTGTCTTCGGCCAATTTTTCGACCTGCCCTTGCCACGGGCGTTTTGAGCGATGCGGCGATACTAAAACCCACGATTCAGTCAGTGGATTCCAACGGCGGTGCGGATGTTCGTTGATGTCAAATGCCATAATTTAATGATGAGTTATGAACGATAAATGATGAATTAATTGGTTGTAAATTTTTAAAAGAGACCCCTCAGTATATTTTGCTTTTTTATTGAAAATCAATGCTTTACAAATGAATTTGTTGGTTTTTTCTTAGTACATGACAAAAAAGCCTTTTCCTTCTTTTTTGTCATGTACTAAGAAATATTTTATTTATTCGCCAATAAAGGCGTATCCTCACGCCCTTTTAAACCTAAAAAATTGTCGCTCGACACCACTTTTTCGCCGATGTCTTTTTCCGCTTTTGCAACCAAACCACCCGTAATTTGACCGCCTTTTTGCGCTGCTTCATAGCTTTCAGCAAAGCCTTGTGTATCATTTTGAACGGTAACACGTTTGGTAATTTCCTCACTCAATGCGGTAAAAATCAGTTCCAATGGTGTCATGTGGTCGCGTAAATTTTGCCGTTCCAATCCTTTGAGTTTTGAATGTTCCGAAGGGTTCAAACCAAACGTCCCTTTGGCAATCGTGGCCGTCAAAATCGCATATTCTTGATGGTCTTTTACATTGCGTAGCTTCCATTCGTCAGTCAATTCTTGCCGCGTTTCGATTGTCTGCATTCGCCGCCGCACCCATTCTTCGGGATAGCCTTTGGCACGGTACAATTCGGCTTGTCGTTCGGACAGTAGTTCGGGATTTTCGGCTTCGTCAATCGCTTGTTTTCCTAAATTAGCGAGCCATTGTTTCAACGGTTCAGCCTTCGGCGAAGGGACGGACATAATGATGCGGAAGACCCCCTCAGTATTGGCGCAATCCGTCGGGCGCATTTTGCCATCGGGCGCGAGGAATTTGAACTTCCCACAAATTGTGGATAGTTCAGACTCCCGTTTTTTGAGCATCGTCCAATAGTTCGATGCGTCTTTGCTGTCCGTCAAAATCTGAATCACGTCAACGACCGAAAAATACCATTCGCCGTTGTATTCGATTTTACGAATGTTAGTGCCTTCAAAAGGCGTTAATTGAGCTTCCATTTTTTAAAATTGATGTTTGTTTTTGATAGTAACGGACAGACCTTAAGGTCGCGCTACATAATAATTTCTACCCCATTTTTCAGCGTCACCACATGGCAAGGCAAATCAATGTCAAACGCCTTTTTGTACGCTGTTTTCATAGCGTCAATAAATGCTTCAATCACGTCCGTTCTGACCAAATTAATCGTGCAACCGCCGAAACCGCCGCCCATCATCCGCGCACCAAGTACCCCATTTGATTTGGGATTTGGGATGTCGGATGTCGGCGGTGTACGGTCGGCGTTGAATTTTCGGGCGGCATTTACGAGGAAATCGAGTTCTTTACAACTCACTTCGTATTCGTTTTGCAGACCGTCGTGAGTTTGAAACATGAGTTGCCCAAAAGTGGCTAAATCATTGTTTTTCAAGGCTTTACACGCTTCTTCGACGCGTAAAATTTCTTCAATCACGTATTTGCAACGCTTGAAAACGATGGGGCGCAACTCATTTTTATGCTGCTGCAAAATGTCGAATTTGACATCACGGAGCGTTTTTACTGAGGGGTCGTATTTTTGAAAAAGTGCGACACCTTCCTCACATTCCGTCCGTCGGGTGTTGTATTCTGAATCAACGAGCGCATGTTTGACCATCGTGTTGCACAAAACGAGGCGATAATCGGGCGCATTGAAGGGAAAATATTCATATTCCAAACTGTTGCAATCCAAGCGAATCACAGCGTTTTCTTTGCCCATCATCGAAGCAAACATATCCATAATGCCGCATTTCATGCCGACAAAATTGTTTTCGGCGCGTTGCGAAATTTTCAACAAATCTATCCTTGATAAACCTAAATTGAACAATTCATTGACCGCAAAGCCAATCCCATTTTCAATCGCGGCGGAAGAAGATACGCCGCCGCCACTTGGAATTTCGCCACCAAAAACCAAATTGATACCCCTCAGTAGTTTTGAGTTGTCAGACGTTCGGGAAACTTTTAAAGTTTCCCGAACGTTAAGCTCTTTTTGAATTTCATCCAAAACCCCCATCAAGTAATTCGCCCAACTGTATGTATCCGTTTTGATTAATTCATTCAAATTAATGTTAAAAGTTTCGTTCAAATCGTGAGAAATCAAGTGACATTCATCGTCTTCTCGCGGTGAAACGGCGAAAAAAACGGCTTTGTCAATCGCCGCAGGTAAGACATAGCCACCGTTATAATCGGTGTGTTCGCCAATCAAATTGATGCGGCCTGGCGCGCGAACGATGATTTTTGGGGATTCTCCAAAATGATTTTTAAAGGCGTCAATGACTAAATTTGGATACATAGATATTTGATAACTAATTAGTTAGAAAATTATATCTGTTCAAATAAAACGCCCATAGTCAGTTGATTTTGAACGTTATTCAAGTAATAATCATTGATATTGACGCCGAAAGTGGTCAATAGCGTTATAAAAACCGTTTTTTTAGTACCCGTTTGCGCGATGAAAATACGGCGTTTGGCAGCCAATTCTTCGGCATATTTTTTATCAATTGTAAATTTAGTAATTGAAAATTTGATTTCACATAAGTTAATGCAGTTATCTCTTCGGTCAATCAGCAAATCAATTTGAGTACCCTTATCGTCGCCTTTCGCCACGTATCGCCAAGCGGATTGTTCGCTGTAAATGCCATAAATATTCAATGCTTTTTTGATTTGAGGCGTGTGTTTCAAGCAAATATTTTCAAAAGCCAAACCACTCCAACTTCGCCACGAAGCACTCGCTGATTTATCCAACCACGCCCCCGTGCCAATTGCTTTGCTGTTTTCGATGAATTTCAAGTAAAAAAGCGAGTATTCGTCCGTCAATTTAAAAATGGCATCTTTCGAGGTTTTGTTGAAGGGAATAAATTCGGAGATAAAACCTGATTCGAGCAGCTCTTCCAACATTTTGGTTAAGCCGCCACCTGAACTAATTTGACAGGCTTCGATGATTTCGCCGCGCATCAAACCCTTCGAATTTTGTGCCAACGTCCGCACGATAGACACATGTTTATCGGCATTGTCAAACAAGGCTGCGTATAGGTCTTTAAATTCATCAATCAATAAACCATCATTTGTAAAGCACAATCTATCAATGTTTTGTATTACACTTTCGCCGCGCCTGATGTCTTTCAAATAATGTGGAATGCCGCCCGTAATCATAAACAATTCTATTATTTGATAGCGTTCGAGGTTAATGTATTTGCTTTGCAAAAACAGTTCTGTTTCATTCAAATTGAACGGCATCAGCCGCATCCGTCGTGTGATGCGGTTGTGTAAACCGCCTTTATTTCTGACAATATTTTGAATCATCCAAGAGGCCGCCGAGCCGCATATCACGACCACTAAGCCGCGTTGTTTGGAGGCCCAACTGTTCCAAAAATTGTCGAAAGCGGCTAAAAAACCCGATTTTGGCGTATCAAACCAAGGCAATTCGTCCAAAAAAATGACTTGTTTTTTCGACGACAAACGGGGTTCTAACAACTGAATAAGCTGTCGGAATGCTTGCAGCCAATTCTTAGGCGTGGCTATTTCGATGGGTAAATTGAAAGCTGTTGTGAGTTTATCACTAAAATTTTCAAGTTGGTCGGTCATCGGCATATTATTCAAACCACTTATTTCAAAAACAATATCGTTCTCATAAACCGTCCGAATCAAGTAGGTTTTACCGACGCGTCGGCGACCGTAAACGGCGATTAATTCCGCTTCGGGCGAAAGCATCGCTTCTTCTAAAACGCTTATTTCTGAAACCCTGCCAATTAGATTATTGCTATTCATTCTCCTATTTTTTAGACAAATTTATACTTTTGGCGGGATATAAAAAATTATGCCCCGCCAAAAGTGTAAAATAAAACTGCTTTTGGCGGAATATAGATTTTTATAGCCCGCCAAAAGTATTTAAACATTTGCAGACTGCTTGAATTTATCCAACAGAAACCTATATTCCATAGCCGCTTTTTCGATTGCAACCGTGTCCCAATTCAAAGTTTCTCCCAACAATCGGGCAACTTCAGGCGTGATTGCGTAGGCTGTTTGCCAATCCATAATCTCTAAACGCGTCCGTCTCGCCATAAAATCGCGGACGGTACACGCCATTTCATGCTCGGCGGTGTAAACAACCTCGGCTTTTAGGTGCGGATACTGAGGGGTCAGTCGTTCGCCTAATTCGGGATTTTGGTTAATCAAAAACACCAATTTTATGGCACGGCTGCCGTATTTGTCGGTCAAATGCTTCAATGTATCGTTGTCTAAATTAGATTTTTTACTCAATTCAACGTAGCTATTCGGTGTGTAACCAACGCCGCCGACGAGGACGTGTTTATCGGTTGTGCAAATTGAAACCGACCCCCTCAGTATTTGCTCGGTTTCGTCAATCGTGTCCTTTGCCATGAGGCGATAAGTTGTCCATTTTCCACCTAAAAGACTGATTAACTTGGTTTTTTTATCAATTTCTACCTCGTGGTCACGTACCAAACTCTTCGTATTTGCCCGATTATCGGCCACAATCAAGGGGCGTAAACCGCCAAAACCTGCTTTAACTTGCGATTTTTCGACCTTTTGAGCCATGTACGGTTCGAGCGTTTCTAAGATAAAATCAATTTCTTTTTCGTTCAAAATCGGTTCTTCATCCAAATTTTTATAATCATCGTCCGTCGTTCCTACCATTAATTCGCCTTCAAACGGCAGCGCAAAAACGACGCGCCCATCGGGTGTTTTTGGAATCAATAACGCACTGCTTGAATTCAACACTTCGTAAGGCAACGTAATATGAACGCCTTTACTCGGTCGAATTCGTCGTTTTACTGAGGGGTTCGCCAGCAAGCGAATTGTATCCGCCGTTGCGCCTGTACAGTTGATAAAGACCTGCGCGTTGACGTCAAAAATGTTATTGTTTACTAAGTCTTTGATGGTTGCTGACGTTAATTCTCCATCCATATTATATTTAAAATCAATGACTTGTGCATGATTTACAATCGCCGCCCCTGCTTCTTCGGCAGAATGCGCAATCGCCAAACAATAGCGTGCATCATCCAATTGTCCATCGTAATACATCACCGCGCTGTGGATATTTTTCGCCAAAGTCGGGATGCGTTCTTGCATCTCTTTTTTCGACAACCATTTGCTTTTAGGCAATGAATCGTGCTTCGCAAACCAACCATACAAGGCCAAACCGATGGAGAAATACGCGCCTTCAATCCAACTAAAAACGGGCGTCAACAAAGCCAACGGGCGCGCCAAATGTGGGGCATTTGCCAAAACCGTGTGGCGTTCTTCCAAGCCGTGCCGTACTTGTTTGAGCTGAGCAAAATCGAGATTTTTAAAGGCTTGTTCCAAATAACGGACGCCGCCATGAATCAATTTTGTGGATTTTGACGACGTTTCTGCGGCAAAATCTTCTTTTTCAATCAACGCCACTTTGAAGCCGCGCAAGGTCGCATCGAGCGCACAACCCGCGCCACTCGCGCCGCCGCCAATGATGCAAATGTCAAATTCTTCGGTTTGAAGTCTGGTAAGGTTTGAATCTCTATTCATGTGAAAATGTGGTCTAACGTTGCCCATAAATTTACCGACAACTTTTATTGTTAATTTAGGACGCAAAGGTATTGCTTTATCACCCCCCTCCCTATTTTTCTGATTTAGAATTAAAAAAACGCCCAATCTCCACGAGAGAATGAGCGTTTTGCTGTTTTCTGAATGATAATGCGGCTTTTTTTGGGTGTTGTGTTAACGTCTTTTCTTGATTGTAGCTATCAAAGACCCCCTCAGTATTACACTAAAAAAGCCGTTTCGATGTAGCCACCGAAGCGGCTTTTTAGTCTTACACGTGACCTAAAATGTAAAATTAAAACTATCCCTCAGTATTTTAGCCTAAATTAATGCTCTAACACTTTTCACGAAGAAGTCTTTTAAAATCTCAATTGCAAGTTTAATTTGAAATAAAGATTTCCATTTTTTTCTACATACAATTTGCCGAAACGGTGCCTTGACGTTGACGGCGTATCTAGCTTAATATGCTCAAATAAATAGTTTTTTAAATTCTCTAACTCTATTATGTGAAATCCAACGCAATCACCATTACTTTTCATAACGATAGTCCCGTTAGCTTCATAAGTACCATCCCATTTTGACCCCGCAAAAAAGCCTAGCAAAATATCAATCAATAATTTTTTGAGCTTAGTATTGAGTAATATTTCGTCGTCTTGATTATCGCTATTTGCCAATAATCTTTTAGAAATGTTTTTCAACGAGGAAATTCTTTCTTTGTAAAAACACAGCAAGATTTTGCCAATAATTTGGGGCATTTGGCTATCTACCATTTTTAAATTAAAGTCTAAGGTATCTTTTTCAGCACCTATATATTCAAATGTGCCACCAAGTTCTTCAATTTTATTAATCCTATCTTTCAGTTTAGTAGCTGTATCAATAGCATTTATTTCATCCAAAAATGATTTATTCAAACCATTAATTTTAAAGATAAAGTTGGTGTTACCAGAAGCATTTAACAATGTTGGTTTGCTGCCCAAATATGATTTTATACCAAAACCTTCATTTTCTTTAACAATTAAATCATTTTCAATGTCTAGCAGAATATCTGCTTTTTGATTACTATGTCCGCCTTTGACAATATTAAAACCTAAAGTATCTTGGATGATACTAAATTCAGGAACATCAAACGTTTGAGAACTTTCTCTAACAATTCATCAAATAAGAATCAAGTACGTCTTCATCTGAAAATTCTAAAAATTGAGCATCTTCACAATTAAAGAACTTTCGTACTTCAATTTTAGAATCAAACAACCGATAGTGAAAGCATTCATAGTTATAAAGGTAAAAGATTCTTGTTCCTTGTCCATTAGTAACAGTAATAAACTCAAGCGTTCTTGACGATCTTACATATATAGTTTTTACAGCCCAAATTTCATTCATTTAAGGAATATGTTTTGATAATGCCATTCTAAAAAATCAGGATTAGGTGAGTATCTATCGGGAAGAATGATTGGTTGATTGTCATATTTTAAAAAGAGATTTTGAATAGAAATATCTTTCTTCTTTGTTAATAGCTCGTTCGATAATTTGACTTTAAAGTCAGATGTTAAAGTTAATAAACCTCTATCAAAAGCTTTATCGTGAATTGAATTAAGACAGAGTCCGTTTCGTGGATTTAACCGTTCCATCTCATTTTTTGCCCAAGGAATAATATGACTTGCTACTAAAAGCGATGGTATATTTAAGCCTGTTATGCAACATTTTCCATTGTATGATGCTAGAATCCGTTGTCTAAAATCACGTTGATTTATTCTTACTTTAATTAGTCGCTCTTTCTCTTTACCTCCTACAAATGTTAAATCGGCTTCAATTATTTGTTCAATCGGTTTTTGCTCAATTTTTGAGAGAATCACCGCACTATCATTAGCTAAATTGCTCCATTGATTAAAGTATTCGTTCCAAATAATTTTATCTCCTGTACCTGCTCCGCTTTTACCTTTATTACCTTTTCCTTGTCGTTCGGGATCTAAACTTGTAAAATTCATTAATTTATATGCCAATGCTGTGGGTGTTCTTCCAATTAGCAAAGAAACACGTTTTATAGTAGAATTGGCACTGCCACTAATTTTATTGTAAGGTATTTGCCAATACAAGTTCAATGCGACAATTAATTGCTCGCGTGTCCAAACATCTGCTCTCATTGATTAAATCGATATATATAGGTGACGGTGCATCGCCAAGTGAAAACCACCAATTCCAGCGAACAAGTCAATAAATGTAAAATTATCGTTTATCATAAATCTTATTTTTACGCAAAGTTAAAGAGAAAAACAACAAAAACGTTTTTCTAACAACAATTCACTTTTAACGTCTTAGTTTCGCCCCAAAATATTTCTTTATCAATTCATCAATTTTTAGTTATGAAACACATCCTGTTGGCCATTTTTGCCATGGCTTTTACTGTCTTTTGTCCACAAAAAGGCACATCTCAATCACCAATGAACACCGCTAACGAAAAAAAATGGTGGAAAGAAGCCATTGTCTATCAATTGTATCCGCGCAGCTTCAAAGACAGCAACGGCGATGGCGTAGGCGATTTAAAAGGCATTATTTCCAAATTGGATTACCTCAAAAGCCTTGGCATTACGGCGGTTTGGTTGAATCCGATTTACAGTTCGCCGAATGACGACAACGGTTACGATATTTCTGACTATCGAAACATTATGAAGGAGTTTGGCACAATGGCCGATTTCAACGAATTGATGCAGGGTTTGCACGACCGCAACATCAAATTAGTAATGGATGTTGTCGTCAATCATTGCAGCGACGAACACGAGTGGTTTAAGCAAAGCCGCAGTTCGCGCACGAGTCCGTACCGCAATTATTTTCATTGGTGGAATGCCGAACGCGGTAAGCCGCCTTATCGGTACAGTTTGTTCGATGTCAATCACGATGCATGGAAATATGATTCACTCACGAATGCGTATTATTTGCATTATTTTTCCCAAAAACAACCCGATTTGAATTGGGAAAATCCAAAACTTCGTTCGGAAGTGTATGACATTATGAAGTTTTGGGCGAAGAAAGGCGTAGATGGTTTCCGTTTGGATGCCTTTCAATTTGCGGCGAAGGACACAACATGGCCTAAATATCCCGATGGATTTGAAAAAGATTTTATCAAATATTATGCAATGGGGTCGGGTTTGCACACCTATTTGCAAGAAATGGACAAAGAAGTGTTCAGTAAATATGACGTGATGAGTGTCGCCGAAGGTGCAGGAAACACAATGGAAGACGCCCACAATCTAGTGGATGCCAATCGCCACGAACTTAATATGGCCTATGCATTTGAAGCCGTGGACATTGCAAAGCAAGATGGGTACAATTTATTACATTTTAAGGAAGTTTTTAGCCGTTGGGACAGTGCTTTTGCTGAAAATGGTTGGTTATCCATCTTTTTGGCCAACCACGACCAAGCCCGTTTAGTGTCGCGTTTTGGAAATGATACCCCGCCCTATCGTGTGCTTTCTTCCAAATTATTGACAACGTTTTTAATGACGATGCGGGGTACACCTTATTATTACAATGGGGATGAATTAGGTATGACAAACGCCCGTTTTGATAAAATTGAAGATTACAACGATATGCCGTCCTTGAATGAGTACCAAAATATCAAAAATAAAGGTGGTGATTTGGCCAAATACATGGCGTTTTTGAAGTTCAATTGCCGCGACAATGGCCGAACGCCGTTCCCATGGGATGCTTCCGAAAATGCGGGCTTCACGACGGGCAAACCTTGGCTTAAAATGAATCCAAATTTCAACGACATCAACGCCAAAGCTGCCGAGTCGGATGCTAATTCGACGCTCAATTACTTTAAACGCATCGTCGCATTCCGAAAAGCAAATCCAATTTTGACTTATGGAAAATACACGTTGTTAGATAAAGACAATCCCGACGTATATGCTTACACAAGGGAGTACGAAGGACAACGGTTTTTGATTGTACTTAATTTTAGCGCAAAAACTGCCGTCGCAAACACGGGTCTTAAACTCAATAAAGCCAAAATTTTGATGGGCAACTATCCAAGCCCCTCAAAAAATGGGACGTTGAAACCTTACGAATCGGTGATTTATAAATTGAATTAAAAGCTGCCGCAACTTAACATGAATCATACGTCGCTTTGGCAAGTCCCTTTTATTGTCAACGATGCAAGAACTCTTTTCTGGCAGTAAAGCACTTTTCGAAGACACTTGGATTTATGACAAATGGGATTAGACACGCACTAATCCTGCTATTTACATCTCCTTTTTAACCGTTTCCTACGAAAAAGAGGGCTTAGAAATAGGCATAAAGCGTTATCTATTGGGATTGTACAAAGAATTTAATCTTGTTCATGAAGACGATGGAAATATTAAAACGGAATTATCGGTTTTATGTCGCAAATCAATTTTTGAGTAAAAAAAGGCATTTTTGTGGCAAAAGATTGGCAAAAGATTGGCAAATGATTTAGGAAATTTTGCAAATTTCCTAAATCTGATACCCCCTCAGTATTTTCTTCATTTTCTCCCATTAAAAACAAAATAGCATTCACCACGCGCCTCGTGATGAATGCTATTTTTTAGCAAACGCTACCATAAATAAATTTGTTAGTTAAATAAAAATAAAAATACCTGCTGAGTAGTAAAGTTTAAATAAAGGTTGTTATATTGATTTTCAAAGTGTTGATTTTCAATGACTTGCGTAACCAATAACACGTAACCGTTAACCAATAACTACTTATAAAGTTGTTTCGTTTGAATTTTTAAAGCGTTGATGTAGCGTTTTTATGTAAATGTCTGAACCAATCACGGCCTAGGAAACCAGTACTGTCAAGAAATCTGACGGGTCGCTTTGGAGGCTTTTGCGCCCGATGAAATACACACGAACATTGTAGTATGCACCCGATTCAAGACCCGTCAAAGTAGCGGAGGCTGCGGAGCTGAATCCCCCATTTTTCCACTCGGTTGTCCCGACTTTTTGGTACTCAATGCCCGTATTCGTCACGCCCCGTTCCGATGTCCATTTGACGAAAGCGACGCCCGTGTGGTCGGGGTCGTTTTTCAGTTCCAAACCCGTCGGAATGGGCAATTCATTGATGGCTTTTGGCTCGGCCATCAGCTCAAAACCCGCCGCGAGAAGGGTAACGTCATTGCCTTTGGCGAAGGCTTCAACGGCATCTGCCAAATCATCAAGTTGTTCCATAATCGGCGTGTACGCTTCATTTTTAATGAGAATCAGCTTTTTGCCGCCGTCGGAAGCATTAGCCGCCGCCACTTCGTAGGTCACAATCGTGATTTTCAATTGTTCGCCCTTCGACACCAACCCCACAAATTGCGGGTCGTCTGTGATGCGTTGGCCAACCACTTTGGCGAAAGCAACGCCATTGGCTTGCGGTGTGCGTTTGAAGGAACGCTTAATTCGTTTTTTCATATCGAAAAAATTTTATACAATACAACGCGTATTGTACGGCAAATGTAAAGGGGAAAAATTAAAATACAAATTTATTTTCATGTATAAGGAATGCGAAATAAATAAAAGCGTATTTTCATACACACTGTTTTTCGCTGCGCGAAAAAGGCGTGCGTGGAGAAAATCTATCGGAGGCAGCTTGT
>JAYSRS010000633.1:0-8270 GCA_043720935.1 Saprospiraceae bacterium | reverse complement strand
CGGGTTTTGAATTTTGTATATCTTAGGAAGATTCCTTCAATCTTCCTAAGATTCTGCTGAAATCCAAATCTTAGGAAGATTGAAGGAATCTTCCTAAGATGGAATCTAACCGACAGTATTAATATGAAGGACTACTAAGACTGCTCCGAAAACCGTTGTTGCTACCTAAAAATAAGCGACGTTAAGGCTTCGTATTCCACATTTCGTAAGTGTGATAATCGGCATTATTCCCACCAATTTTATCCAAAGCGGCTCTGTTCCAAACGTATTCTGAATTGTAACGTGGGCGCAAACGGTAAGCTATTTTACCACCGTTTGTTGACGACACGAAGGCTACTCTGAAACCAGAATAAACAACTTGCCCGTCATACGAATCGAAGTAATGGAAACGACGCAAATCGTTCCACGTTTCGATATAGCCCCAACCCCATAAAGCGACATATTTTTGAAGCATAATCCGCGTCATTGTCAAGCTATCGGCAACGGCAGGAACGAGTTTTGTATCCGCCATAAGTGCCGTTTTTTGGGCGGCTGTCAGCGCAATTGTTGTGTTTGAGCCACTTACGCCGACGTAAGTATTCGCAAAGTCAACGTGTGCGCCAACGGCATTTCTGAAAGCAGTCAATGCAGTAGGTTTATCGCCTTTACGTAAAGCAGCTTCCGCCTTGATGAACTGAATTTCGGAATACGTCATGATTGGAAACCTCGCCGCATCAACGAAAAGATAGCGGCCACGCACGTTTTGAGTGGCGGGATTGACGGTATATCCCCAAACATTAAGCGCAGTTGTGCCAAGATTAAGGTCGCCGCCTCTAACAACGGTATCGGTGGCCGAATTTTGTGGCAACATGAACCGAAGACGCGGGTCAGCCGAACCAAGTGTAGCTGGATTCGAGCCATTCAACAAACCAACGATGAAATTGGAGAGCCGAAATGTCGTCATGTTGGCGCGAATTGTGCCAAAAAAGTTGGAATCATCCGTTGTATTACCCAAAAAAGGCACATTCGCATTGTCGGCATTTGACGTCATGGAGGCATCGCAAGCAGCAATAACGGCTGTCGCATTGTAATTTGCCTTATTCGTGGTGCGGTGTAAAGTACGGGCTTTCATGCCATTCACAAAACGCTTCCATTTTGTTAAATCACCACCAAAAAACTGGTCAGCAGTAGCAAAACTAGGGTCTATTGCGCCTTTTTGGTCGAGATAGATAAGGGCGGAATCCATCAAGCGGATAGACTCCGCATAAATCTCCTCCTGCGTATCAAAATCGAAGGTGTTGCGATTAGCATCCCACGCTTGTTTTAAAATGCCGTCACCGTTGCAATCACCGACTGCTTGCCAACCCCACGCACGGAGCGCGTAACCGATACCGATATAAAAAGGCAAATTGCGGCTACGGGCATCGTTAATCATCAAATCAACGTTACGCCCGAGGGCGAAATAATGTTGCCGCCAGATTTCACCGCCTGCGTCAGAACCTGCTGCATAACCATACAAATCCCACACATTACCACCTGTGGCTTCCACGAAGTTCTGCGTGTATTTGCCAAGATAACGGGCATCGAATTGAATACCCCGCGCCATGCTTTGAATCATCGGCGGCAGGAGCGCGTGAGCAGGAGCTTCTTGTGGTACGTTGGGATTTGTATTGACGTCCAAATAATCGTTGCAACTCACACCCATAAAAGCTGCAATAGCAAGGATATATAGATACTTAAAATTTTTCATTCTTAAATTATTTTTAATTTTTAATGCAAAATACTGAGGGGACCTAATTTCAGATTTTCCCTTCAGATTTTAGATTTCTCCTTTCAAATTTTGAAATTTAGAAACCAACGTTCAAACCAAAGCTAACAGTACGTGGGGTTGATAATGTACCGTAGTCAAAACCGCCACCACCTGAACCACCCGCACCAGGCGTTACGCCGTTCACGTTAGGGTCAGCACCCGAGTAGTTTGTCCACATATAAAGGTCTGTTCCCGATACGAAAACCGATAGGTTTTTAAAGGATTTTACTTTTTTCAATAACGATTGAGACAAAGCATAAGAAATACGGAAATCTTTTATGCGTAACCAATTGATGTCCTTTTCGATAAAATTCTCTTCGGCAAAGCCCAAACGGTAGTAGTTGTTGTTGGTGTAGGGAACAACTTGAATGTTATTCTTCGTCGGATTATCCGAATTTTGCTTACCATCATTCATCACGCCTTTGACAATAACGGGTTCTTCGCGGTTGTTTTGCGTTGGATTTAAACCTAAAATCGAGAGATACAAGGCATTTCCGTTGTAAATATCGCCACCTTTACGCACATCAAGGGCAAGCGAAAAACTCAAATTTTTGTACTTGAATTTGTTGATAATACCCATGACGAAATCAGGTTGGCGGTCGCCAATTTTCTTGAAATTTTGGTCAATAACAGGCAAACCATCCGTAGGATTGATGAGCATATCACCTTTTGTGTTGCGTGCGTAGGTGTAACCCGCGATTGTCGTGGCGTTGCCGTCAGGAAAAACACTTGCCCGTGCGTTGCCAAAAAGCCACGTGTCGGACACATAAAATTCAGGAATATCCTTCGGGAACGCGATTACTTTTGTTTCGCCTTTGGCAAAATTGAGTACCGTTGACCATTCAAAATTCTTAGTCCGCACGGGAACAATCGTTACAATCGCCTCAATACCGTTTGATGATAAATTACCACCATTGAAATTTTGAAGGATGTAACCTGTACCATAGCTTAGACGAACAAGGCGCAAAATTTGGCGGTCGTTGATTTGATTGTAATACGTCAAATCCAAACCAATCCGATTTTTAAAGAAGTTTAATTCCAAACCTGCCGAATACGAACGGATAATTTCGGGCATCAAATCGGGGCTATTGCCCGTAACACCCAAAGCATAACCGCCGCCCGTTGTCAATTGCGGGGCTAAGTCGGATTTGATACTGTAAGCTGGTACGTCACGTCCCGAACCTGCCAAACCAAAGCGAATTTTACCGAAATCAAAGTTTTTGATTTTCAATAACTCGCTAAATACAAAACTCACGTTCGCACCAGGATAGACAAATGTGTTGTTTTCTTTGGGCAAAGTTGACGTTTGGTCTTGGCGAAGTGACGCATTAAGCGTTAAGAAACGACCATAATCAAGAGAAATATCCGTAAACAAACCTGTACTGCGGCGCGTTGTATAAGTCTGCTTATTACGCATTGTTGTTATGTCAGCGTTGTTGATACTGTTGAGTTCGGGAATAATCAAGCGTTGACCCCGAACCGACAATGTATTAAAACGTTGTTCATCCAATGCACCCCCTACGCGCAAAGTAGCATTGAGTTTACCAAATTCTTTACGCGCTCTTGCATAGGCGGTTGTGCTAAGTATGCGAGAATTACGCACGTAGTTTTCAATTTCACCGCGTGGTGCTATTCCACGAGCAGATTCAGGATGCGTAAACACATTACCTTCTGTTGTACCGACATCGTAACCCGAATTAACCGTGAAATTCAACCATTTTATGGGGTTGTAGCTCAAATTCACGTTTCCATAGGCGCGGTCGGTGATATCGCTTGATTTATTTTTGTAAATATCATAAAACGGATTGTCAAAGTCCGTATCATTTGCGCCATTGTTGAGCCGTACACGCGAGCCGTTTGGATTCAAATAATTACGCGCGTCAACGTCTTGTGGAAAAGATATAACGTTGAGAAACAAGCCATTAGCACCACGCGCCGCTTTGATATTTTCAGATTTGATGAGATTTAACGCACCACTCACTTCCAATTTATCATTAATTTTACTAGAACCACCAACGCGTACATTATAACGTGTCAAACGCGTTGTTGGAATAACGCCCTTGTTGTCCGATACCGCACCCGACAAACGGTAATTTGTGCGCTCATTGCCGCCTTCAAAACTTACGTTATGGGCAGAAGTAGCTCCCGTTTCAAAGAAATTACCCACATTATCGAACAATTGCGTTCCCGCAGGATATTCACCGCCGAAGTGACGGCGATACGTAATATCGTTGTTACCTGAAATGCCACGGCCATATTTTGTTTGAAGTTCAGGGAAACGGTACAATTCTGAAAAGCCAAAATTATTGCTGTAAGTGAACTTACCCGGTCCCGCTTTACCTTTTTTCGTTGTGATGATAATTGCACCGTTTGCGCCGTAAAAACCGTACAAAGCCGCTGCTTCGGGGCCTTTTAAGACGTTGATGCTTTCAATATCATTCGGATTGATGTCCGCCGCAGGGTTTGAATAGTCTTGACTACGATTAGGGCCATCGCTCACAAGCGCACCTTGATTGAACGTTGTGTTGTTGATTGGCACACCATCAATGACAAAAAGTGGCTGATTGTCTTGGCTAAAAGATGTCGCATTCCGCAAAACGATTAGTGACGACGCCCCAGGTGTACCGCCTGTTGAGGTTACGTTCAAGCCCGCAACACGACTTTGGAGGCTTTCCAAGAAGTTATCGCGGTTCGTTTCGGCGATGTCTTGACCGTTTACTTTTTGAGACGCGTAGCCCGTCGTCCGTTTTTCAACCGACGTACCCAATGCCACGACGACCACTTCGTCCATTTTAACATTACCGCCGTCTAACTTAATTGTTAGGACACTAACCCCCTCAGTAACGGCAACCGATTGCTGTGCATAGCCAACTAGAGAGAAAATGATGGTTTCACCTTTTGTGGCGGCCAGCTCAAATTTGCCGTCGAGGTCGGTGATAGTGCCTCGGGTTGTCCCTTTAACGAGGACGGAAACTCCGGGAATAGCTTGCCCTTCTTCGTCGGCAACCGTTCCCGTGATGCGCTGCGCCCAAGCCGTTTGACTGCCCAAAAGCAGCATAAGCCCGACGAGCCAAGTGTAGATTTTACTTTTCATACAAGTGAGTAATATTTAGGCAATGATGACTGGTGAACTGTCAAACGACGGACGACCAATTTGTTGCAAACTTAAAGTGGCCGACTTTATCCTGTCAACATTACTTAGTTAAAAAAAAGAATTAGAATAATAGTAGGTTGAGAAATGTAGGGGTATTTTTAGTGTATTTTTTGCAAATCTTGCAATATTCTTTTGCAAATTTTGCAAATAGTTAGTTCAAAAAATGTGTCTTTACTTTTACCTTATTTTGAGCAAAAAAAGAGGCTCCTCAGTGTAGCGTGTCTTTTTAGTGTCAAAATCGCGTCGAAAGTTAGGCATAACTTGGGAATTGGCACACCAAACGTTAAGAAAATTTTAAGGAAGCGCATTTTTTTCGACTAAAAGGACTTTCAAGCAAGTTGGAGGCTCAAAAATATTTTGCATATTTCGCAAATAGCTTAATATAAAATAGGCGTATTATTGTCACGTGTATTAACTGTTTTTAGAGTATAATTTAGCATAAAGTTTTGATTGTCAACCTTTAAAATAAGTTTTTATCTTATTCTTTTACAATTTAAACCTGTCTGATTCTTCTCGAAAAAGGAAAGGCAAAGTGGCATGACGCCCTATCTTTGTTCTGTAATTAATGGATCTTAATTTTCGTAACTATTAAAATCAAAACTTGCAATGAGAAATTTAGAAAGCCTTAAAGGCATCCTTGTCGAAAATGTCTTGACTATTGACGCATCTGCTCAAATTAAAGGGGGAACAGGAAATGCCACCGATTTTGAAAAACGCCGCGAACGCCCAGGCGGGGGTATTAATACAAACCGACCTAAGGCGCCTAGCACCAAGCCTAATTAAAGAGCATGGTGGTTTGCAAACAAAAAAAAACGGCGATTGAAAAGCAATTTTCAGTCGCCGTTTTTTTTGTCTTCAAAACGTACAGGCGACTTTAGTCGCCGATTTTGTTTCTAAATATCAGGCGACTAAAGTCGCCTGTACGTTTTAGGGCTACCCATTTTGTTGTATTTTTGAAAATTTATTTCTTACAAAGTAAAAACTATACTTATTCATTTAGTTTTAATTTATAAATACTTAACGTGTATTTTCCAAAAAAAATAATGTTATAAAAAATGGAAGAATTATTAAATTAAGATTTAGGTTTATTTATAAATAATAATTTAATTCACGACATAAACAACGCACTTTTATTTAATACTAACAAAACACTTGGAAAATGATTAAAAGACCGATGACGACTTCACCGCAATCGTTTTCAATTATCAAATTTTACTTATCTTTTAAAGAACAATAAAATGCCTTTGAATTTTGATGCAGACCGCAGCCTCTTGACGGCAAGTAGGTAATTAGCGGGAAAGCGTTTAATTTTGCCCGACGTAAAAATACTGAGGGGTCTCCTCTCAACTACTCTGACACCACATTTTAAACAATTTTTCTCGACGCGTTTACTCAACGCACCACACCACCAACCACAAGTTGGCAACTTAAATTATATGAACAAACCGCTATTTTTCACAACCAGAATGTACACCCGTTTCGTCGTTATGTCTCTTAAAACAAGCATTTCCTCCGACTCCTAGCTTTGCGCTGTGCGCGCCTGTTTTCCTCATGTAACGCATCGCCGCGAAGCCCTTTTCCGTCCCATAACGCATCGTAAAATCTTAAAACCCTACGCACTGTTTCTCGCTGCGCTTGAAAGATGGCCGTAAACTATCTAAATAAGTTTCAAACAGCAATTTCCGCTTTGGGATTTTTACGGCGGCGTAGCTGCCAAATCTTGGTAATATTCAAACAGTCAATCACTTTTTATGCGCGGTGTAACCGCGAAACAGGCGGTTTTGCGGTTACACCGCATGGAAAATTGGGCTTATAGGCTTGGTATTACCGAGATTTTGCAGCTACGCCGCAACTTGAAATCCCAAAGCGGGAATTGCTGAGTTTCAAAATAATATCCTACTAATTCATTGTTTATCAGTAAGTTAGTAGTAATTTTTTTATTTAATTTTAATTTTTTAATCAAAACAATTCATTATGAAAAGGAACGCTTACCTCCTTATTGCCTTGCTGACGGTGCTGTTTGCACCCCTCAGCATGCAAGCCTTCGGAACGTCTCCGACAAGCATCACACCGACTGAAAAACCAACCGTTGCGGGTTGCGACGGCGTTACGGTCGTGGGCGGCAGCAGCAGCATTGCCGTTGGCGGCTTGGGGTCTTATTCCCACGTCCAAGTCTTCACGTCTGACTTTGCAGCGCAAGTCTTTAATCAAGAAATCACGACGGCAACCCTAACAGTGCCTATCACAACGGCGGGTAATTACATCGTCAAAATTTGGTCGAATCCAAACCCAGGAGAATTCTGCGAAAACAACTTCCCCATTACTGTCGGCGGTGGTGGCGGCTCTGTTTTGACGCTCAACGGCTGTAACGATGCTTCGGCAACGGCGGCGGCGGGTGCAACTTCGGCCATCGTGAACTACACAATGCCCACAGCCTCAACGACTTGTGCAACGGGCGGTGCAACCGTTACCCGTACAAGCGGTGGTGCAAGCGGCACGGCTTTTCCAGTCGGCTCAAGCCAAGTTTGTTTCAGCGCAACCGACGCGTGTGGCAATACTAAAACGTGCTGCATTACGATTACTGTTACCGCAACGGCGGGTTGTAGCAACGTAACAAACGGCGGAACAATCAGCAAATCTTGCAATAATGGTGTGATTACACTATCAGGTACAGCACCCGTTGGTGGCTCTGGAAACCTTGAATATCAATGGCTTAGCGCAACAGGTGCCTGTCCGACAAACACAACGCAAGCCATAGCGGGTGCAACAAATGCAACATTGGTCGTCAACAGTTCATCGGTTACAGCAACCACTTACTACGTCCGTTGCGTGCGTCGTGCGGGTTGTTCAGATGTTAACAGTTGGGTACCTGGTGAATCAAATTGTATTTCAATTACCGTTGGCGAATGCCCGATAACGGGTGGTGGTAGCAATATTTGCACAAGCCCTGCGGCTAATATCGTCGGTGGTGCGGGTTCAATCGCCATTACAGGCATCACAACGGGTTGTTCCGTAATTCAGGTGTTCAACAGCAGTTGGTCACAAGTGTATAGCCAACAAGTAACTGGTACGACGGCAACAATTCCAAGCCTTCCTGCGGGGTCTTACATCGTTAAAGTAACGGTTTTAGGCGCGGGTTGCACATGGCCGTCGGTATGCGAAGTTCAAGTGACGGTAACAGTCGGCAGCGGTGCAGACCCTTGCTTGACGGACGCCATTGCCCCAACATTTACTTCTTGCCCAGCTAACATCAGTTTAACAACAACAGGTACGTGTGCCAATGCTTCATGGACAGCCCCAACGGCCACCGACAACTGCGGTACTCCC
>JAYSRS010000632.1:0-2927 GCA_043720935.1 Saprospiraceae bacterium | reverse complement strand
TTAAAAGTTCCCCGAACGTTGAACCGTGCTGATAATCAATGACTTACAATTTATGAATTATTCAAAAAGGCTTTTGTACCATAAAGCCGATAATTCCGTTAAGAAATATCGTAAGTTATTGATTATCAACCTAACGCGGGTTTGAAACCCGCGTTAGGTTTTTCTAAAAATATATAAAACGTACTACTCAGTATTTTTCTTGAAAAATGAAAAATAGCCTATCTTTGCCCAATAAATAGCTTGTTTTCATATAGAAATCTACGATAATGGCAAAAAGAGCGAAAAAGCAAGACGATGAAAGCCTAAAAAAAGATTGGCGCGAAGGGGAGTTGATAGAGGCATTTAACCTCAATCGGATTGCACCGACGCAAACGGCTTTGATGCAAGAATGGTTAGATGTACAGCCGCCGCAGCTTAATATACATGAACAATATAATTTCAATAAAGACCTAGCGCGGGCGCAAAAGCAGATAACGGGTTGGAACGAAGAGGATTTGAAGATGAAATTTATCAGCCCCATTTTAGAATTGGGTGATTTAATGGATGGCGACGGCGTGATTGGTTATTTTGATAGAATTATATCGGCTACAATTGACGGTATAAAACTGACCGTGAAATCTGATTTCATGTTGGCAAAAGGCATTTTAGATGTTTTTAGAACGCCGTATTTTCATTTTCAAGAATACAAACCTTACAAACATCCGTCGGGTGATTCGATGGCGCAACTTTTAGAGGCATTTTTGATTGCCCAAGAGAAAAATCAGAACGGCAAACCGATGTACGGTGTTGATATTATGGCCACTAACTGGCAATTTGTCGTTATGGAAGGTAAAGATTATTGCATATCTCCGATTTACAACTCCATTGACCGCGCTGATTTATTGACGATTATTGCCATTTTACGCAAGTTCAAACATATTTTAGAAACACGTTTAATGGATTGATTATAAAGGTTTTATAAAATTTGAAACCCTACATAAAAAGTCAGATTTAACAGCGAAGCGAGCAGTGAAATAACTCTCCAAGGGTTATAAACCCTTGGAGAGTTGCGACAGAAGAGACAATTTGTTATACACTCTTTTTTTTTATTGTTTTTTGAAAATTTTTGCCGACGACGTTTCGGAAATTTTTAAAATTTCCGAAACGTTTGTCGAAACGTTTGTCGAAACGTTTGTTAACCGACTTAAAAGCCTTAAAAATGACCGAAATACTGAGGGGTCTCCCAATTTTATTTTGACACCCGCAACCGTGCATATTCGTCGAACAACGCTTGAAAACGCATCTTGAAAGGACTGCTCACGACACTTGCCCAACGCTTATTGTTTCTATAATTTTCGACATTCGCCAGCGTTGCGGGTTGTTGGTTTTTTAAGGCCAATTCGATGCCTCTAAAAAACTGCGTGGTGTCGCCAAAATGAAGCATGACTTCGGCGTAAGAATCACAAATATTGCCATCTAACTGATTGGCATTCAATGCGTTAGTGATGTATGTTTTAGCAGCAACGGCGTTGTTTTGTTTCAAATAAAAATAGGCCAACGTGTTGTACAAATACACATTTTGAGGCATAATTGCCCTTGATTTTTGGAACTGTTTTTCCAATAATTTAGGGTCTTCCAAATGACATTGATTGGCCAAATACGCCGCATTGCAAAGCATCAAACCCATCACTTGCTGTTTGTCGAAATACGCACTGTTTAGCTTTTTTTCCTTTCGTTCCGCCTCTTTTGCAAGCGTCAACGCCTGTTTTGCGAGCGTATCAATCGCCGTCACATTGTCATAACCGTAGCCGTGATACCCAAATCCTGCTTTTGTCATCAAAATGCTTACTTCCATTGCATAACCTGCGATGTCGTTTGGAAAATTTTGACGCAATTCCCGCGCTTTTTGAAGGGCATATTGGAACAAATCAACGTTTTTGGACTCAATAGCTTTCGACAAATAAAGATTTGACCAATTTGATAAAGTTTGAATGTGGTCTTGTTCGGTAGCCGTCGGGAGGTTGTTTTGCTTGAAATCTAACTCGGCCAAAAGGGTTTCGGCGGCGTCAAATTCCTTTTTTTGAATCAAATAATTGACCAAATACTGAGGGGTCGTCTGTTGCGTCAAAAACAACGCAGCTTTGTGAAAGAGCGAATCCAAAGGCGTATTTTCATTGATAGACACCGATTGCAACGGCGCGTCGGGCATCTGAATAAACAACGTAAATTGTTTATCTGCATTAATAACATAACCTGTAATTACTTTATCTTCAATGCCTAACAAAGTTTTTCCTGCTTCAAACAAACTTTTGATGTCAAAATCTTTTCGCTCCGTGCCGTCTGCAATCCGCATTTGTGGGGTCAATCGCGCTTTATCGTTTTGCCGACACGCGCTCATGCGACTCGTGCTGTTGTCTTTCGGATAAATAATTTGGAGCATTTCTGACCGCACTTTGGCCACAACGGTTTCGCCTTTATAACCTATTTTTTCCATATCGGGCGGGACGATAAAGGCTTTCAAAACGTAAGAATCGTTGTCGGCATTTGCCACGCTGCGGAAGCGCATGACAGCCCAAATTATCAGTAAAGCAATGCTCAAACGCCATGTAAACAATAAAAATACGTTCGATTGTTTGATGAATTTGTTGAAAGAAAGAGAAGTGAACCACGCTTTTAGGTTGGTTATAAAAATATTTAGTTTGTCCATAAAGTGTTAAGTGTTAAGTTTTGAGTGACGGGTTTTGAGTTTTGAGTTGCCCCAAACGTCAAAATACTGAGGGGTCTATTTTTTTATAAGTTGTTGATTTACAGTGTCAAAAACGTCGTCGAGGTCTTTAAAGTCGAGCGTTGATAAGTTATATTTGGTGTCTGATTGCGGCGTAGCTGCAAAATCTTGGTAATATTCCCAGCAGCCCAATTTTTTAAGCGGTGTAACCGCTAAACGCGCT
>JAYSRS010000631.1:0-8283 GCA_043720935.1 Saprospiraceae bacterium | reverse complement strand
TAAAAGTAAAGAGAATAGGGGGAATATTTTTTTTTAACTTAACAAGCCAGTTTCAAACCCGCGTTAGGTTTTTCTGAAAATATATAGAACGCACTACTGAGGGGTATGTTTAATGCTTAATAATTTTCTTGCGGACGCTAACCCTTTGCTGTCAGCAAGTTGCAGTATGTAAAGACCTGTTTAAAATACTTGAATTTTCTTCGAAAACGCCTTATCGCCACTTCGTAAACGGACAACGTACAAGCCGCTTACAACGTCGGGCAATTGAACAGTTTGATTAAAGTTGACATTATTATGCTCAATTTTTTTCTCAAAAACGGCCTTTCCATCTATGCTGTAAACGGTTAAAGACAAAGGCAAATCGCCATTGCGTTCTTTTAAAATAGCAGAAATTTGAAATTGCCCATTGCTTGGATTAGGTGCGATTTTAACTGACCCCTCAGTAAAGAGGTCGTTTGTGGCAGTTACGCAAGTTGCAATTTCCGTCTTTACGACTTGCTGAATTGTGGCTATTTGTCCATAAAGTAAATCACCAGGGCAGGAGGTCGCACAACCATCCCGATGGCCAGAAATATGGTTGTAAGAGGTGCCATAATTCGCCAATACAGACCTTCCTGTGGGGTCAATATTTCTTTCAGAGGCTTTCCAAGCCAGCACTTTACGGAGTTTTTCAACGGCAGCGGCAGTTGGTTGCTCGGTGGTGTATGTGCCAATCATGCAAACGCCCATCGTGTTGGCATTGAGGCCACAAAAATGCGCGCCTTGCACATTTTCGCCGCCACCACGTCCGACGAAGAGCGTGCCGTCGGGTGCGATTAAATAATTGTAGCCGATGTCTGACCAACCATTTGTATTAACATGGCTGTCGAAAAATGACGCAACAACGGCAGCCCAATTGCTGCTTGTGTTGCCCGTTGCACTGTGATGCACGATGAGGTGCGTGACGTTTACAATCGTCGGAGAACCAATGTAAATTCTATTATCCATCAATGACCAAGCCGCGCCCCAAGTGGAACGTGAAACGGGTGTTGGCTTGGTACATAAGCCTTCGGGCGTCATTGTGTTGACATCGCCTGTTGAGACATTTCCTGCGGCAAAAAGGCGCATTTTGACTGATTTTAAGCGCATATCGCTTAATTTGCTGCTAATACGTAAGCGAATCGTCGTCGTCGCTTTGTCGAGTTCACGCATATTTGTGACGTATTTTTTCGCGTTTTGCTCGAAATCGTGGTTTTCGCCAATGGTTTCCCAATCGCTCCATTTGCCACCGATTTGCGTTTGCAATTCGATTATAATCTGGTCGGCATTGAGTTTTTGGCCTTCCATCGACAACGAAAAAGCGATAAATGGCTCAGGATTTTTCAACGTCACCGATAGGGGTGTGGTGGTAAAAGAACCAATGCCAAACACGCCCGTTTTACCGATTTTCAAGCCGTTGAGCGTGAGGTTTTTGCTCTTTTTAGCCAAATCTAAGGCGATGTTTTGTCCGTTTTGGGCGGCGATGTTGCCAACAAAAAATAGACAGAGGACAATTAAGGATAAATAGTTTTTCATCTAACATAAAATTTTAATTATTTAAAAATGCGGCAATCAATGGTTGATTTGAATCGTTCCAAATGCGGAATGAAAGTAGATAAAATTTTGATACTCAAGCATTTTATTCAAAAAAAGGCGTCGAAAGTAGCAAAATACTGAGGGGCCTCTTTCAACTTTGCCACTTTTAATTCATCACTTATTTCACGTTTTTTTATTATGAACAATAAATCTATGTCCCAAAACCCGCTTACCTCGCTGGCTTTTTGGTTCAAATCTGCCTTGATAGTATCGGTCTTTTGGTTGATGTATCAATTTTTGCAACAAGGCCGCGTTGAATTGCCACAACTCATCAATCGGGTGCAAAATGCCGATAAAATGTGGCTATCAGTAGGTGTTTTATTGTCATGCGTTTTTGTCTTTTTGCAAGGCGAAATGTATGTGTGGTCACTGCGTTGCGTGGGTGAAAACGTGCCTCGCCGATTGGCTATTTTATTGTATTTGAAACGAAATTTTGTCAGCGTTTTTCTACCTGTTGGCTCAATTAGCTCTTTGGCGACATTTAGCCAAGATATTGAAAATGAAGGTGTTACACAGTTGAAAATGAGCGCGGCGTCTGCGATTTACCTTGTTGCGGGCATCGTGACGTTGTGGGTTGTGGCGATTCCAATTCTCATTTCTACGGCGCAATCGCAACACATTGACAGCGGGGCTTACGTCAGTTTATTGGTTTTGACGCTCTTATTAATTGGTCTTTTTTTCTTGGTTTTAAACCTTAAAAGCAAAGGAAAAACGTATGAATTATTGACTAAATATGCTCCTAAGTTTGTTTCGAAAATCCATCAATTATTGACAACACCGATGCATCAAAAGGCGTTAATTATGGTCAATCTAGCGTCTTTGGGCTTAGAAATTGTCGGCATTTTATTGTTATTCATTTCGATTTACGCCATTGGTTTAGACATTGATTGGCTAATGCCGTGCTTGGCTTACACGATTGCGACCTTGATTTTATACGTTGCCCCCGTTGCACGAGGCGTCGGTGCAATAGAATTATCGTTAATTTATGTGCTTACTCAAAACGGCATTGACGCCAATTCAGCTTTGACGGTTACGCTGTTGTACCGTTTTTTTGGTTTTTGGTGGCCGCTGTTGTTAGGAGGATTAAGTTTTTTGATAAAGCCTATTTTTTTGAAATAATCTTATAAAATTGATTTTTATTTGTATTTTTGCTTTATCAAGCAAAATATATAATTCGATTTTTTAACTTAAAAAGCAGACACTACTATGGCACATGAATTCGATAAAATCTTCAAGGAAGAATCCGAAGTTCTAATTAAAGCAATCGCTACCAAAGTTTTAGGTATTTCTAATTTTTCAAATACGGCACCCGTTACAGCGTCTTTGCAAAAGACAATCGAGCGTGACCCCGATTGGCTTAGGCGCGTTTGTCATCCAAATCCGAAGGATGATTACATCTTTCACGGCGAAGTTCATGGTAAAGATGAAGCCATTATTCTCGACCGAGATTTGGTGTATTATGCCTTGTTGTGGCATAATTTTCACTTGCCCGTTCGTCAAGTTGTGGTCTATATTGGGCGTAACAAGAAGATTAAGCACATCAAAACCAAATTAAAATTGCTCAATTTGACGTTCAAAATAGACGTTATCAATATGCACGACGTATCCTATAAACTGTTCATCAATTCTTCCATTCCCGAAGAAGTGATGTTAGCCATCCTTTGCGATTATGAAGGCAAAAGTGCGGCAGAAATTGTTACACGCATAGTGAAACGGATTAAGCAAGTGAACAAAAGCGATTTGAATTTACAAAAAAACCTTGTCCAGTTGGATATTATTGCAAGTCTCCGTAATTTGCAACCATTATTAACTAAAATTATAAATGATATGCCTATTATTATTGATATGAGTAAAGACTTGCGCTTCAAGCAAGGCCGCAAAGAAGGGCGTCAAGAAGGCCGCAAAGAAGGGCGTCAAGAAGGGCGTCAAGAAACTTTTTTTCTTAAAGACCAAACTTTTGTCGTCAATATGCTTCAACGCGGCATCGAATCGCTTGAAACCATCGCCGAATTTGCTGACGTAGAGCTGGCTTTTGTTGAAAAGACAAAGGTGGCTTACTTGTCAGCTTTGGCCTTAATTAAAAAAGGGAAAAAGACGCTAGAAGCAATTGCGGAACAGACAGGCTTGAGGATTGAAGTGGTTGAAAAAATAAAGAAAAAAATGGGTTAATACCCCTCAGTATATCTACAAAAAGCCGTTCAATTCATCAGAATTGAACGGCTTTTTGATAAAAATATCTTTTACGCCCGTCAAATCTGAACCAAATTTCTACATTTGCCGCATGGCAACAATAATTCATCTCCTTATCGGCTCAAATATGGGCGACCGACAAGCGTATTTGGCGCAGGCTACGGCTCAAATCGGTCAAAAAATCGGCAAAATCACCGAAAAATCGCGCTTTTACGAGACGCAAGCGTGGGGCGTAACGGAACAACCCGACTTTATTAATCAAGCATTAGCCGTCGAGACGACGCTATCGCCGCAAGCAACTCTAGCGAAAATTTTGGACATTGAAACCGAAATGGGCCGCATCCGCACCGAAAAATGGGCTGAACGGATGATTGACATCGACATTTTGCTTTTTGCAGATAACATCGTTGACGAACCCGACTTGCAAATTCCGCATCCAAAATTGCCCGAACGCAATTTTGCTCTCGTGCCGTTGATGGAAATCGCTGGAGAAGTCGAACATCCTTTTTTGAAAATGACCATCGAAGATATTTATTTTGAAAGCCCTGATACGCTTGATGTGTTTGAGGTTGAATAACAAGAAATTTTTGAAATTTGAAATTTGAAATACCTTACAGTTTTATCGCTATTGAAGGCAATATTGGCGCAGGAAAAACCACTTTTTGCGAATTATTGGCCGCCGAAATGAATTGCCGTTTGATTCTTGAACAGTTCACGGACAACCCGTTTTTACCTCTTTTTTATGAACAACCCGACCGCTATGCGTTCCCCGTTGAGCTGTTTTTTATGTCCGAAAGGCACAAGCAATTGCAAGAAGCGTTGACAAATCCCGACATTTTTGCCCCCCTCAGTATCGCGGACTATTTTTTTATAAAAACGCTCCTTTTTGCTAAAAATAATCTGAATGCGGAAGAGTTTCGCTTGTTTCAGCGCCTTTTTGATGTCTTAAATTCGACTTATCCGAAGCCCGAATTGCTCATTTATTTGCACAGAAGCGTAGATGATTTGATGGTCAACATAAAAAAACGAGGGCGAACGTTTGAAACGGACATTTCTGCCGCGTACTTGACAGAAATACAAAATGGTTATTTTGAATATTTTAGAACCGAAACCACGTTGCCTATTCTAATTGTCGAAGTGGAAGGCATTGATTTCGTCGCCGACAAAACGCATTTTGAACAACTTAAAGCACTTTTGTTACAACCGTATTCCGTTGGTATTCATCGGGTTAAGTTGATTTAAGTGTCAAACTACTTGACAATTGCCGATACCAATTCCATTCTATGCAAGACCACATACGCCAAACACGCGATGAGTGAAGGAATCAAAATCCACTGCAAAATCCATAAAACGCCTAGAAAAACCGTCGGTGTAACGGGAAAAATCATCCAAAACCATTCGGTTTTACCACTGCCTTTCATTTTTGCATTGAGCGGACTGTAAACGCCGTGCAACATTTGTTCGATGCGGCGAGAGAAGAAAAAACGGGCGGCAAAAATCTCGTAAGTTGTGCCTTTTAGGGAGGATTCGATGCCGCGTGTGCGGTTTTCGACGCTCTTGGCGATGCCAATTTTATAGCGGCACAAGTAGCGGGTATTACCTAAAACGTAAATGTAACGGTAATCTAATTTAGCGAGTAATCTAAGCATTGAGTGATAAGTATATGAGTGATAAGTATATGAGTGATAAGTATGTGAGTGATAAGTATGTGAGTGATAAGTATATGAGTGATAAGTATATGAGTTTGTCGTGAATCTCATAACTCATCTCTTATAACTCATCTCTCATAACTCATAACTTAAAACAAAGGCAAATTTAAAATTATTTGTATTTATTTCATGCGTTTTAAATAAAAAGTTTTTTAAATAAAAATAAATTTGAATAAATAGATTATATACTATAATAAAAAACACTACTTTTAAGTCGTTAAACTAAAACGACTTACGCAATGGATTTAATTAGATATTTTTCAGAAAATCTACAAAGCCTATTTGGTAATCAATTGATTGTGAAATTAGCTTTGGTGTTATTGCCTTTTTTGATGCGCGAACGGCTGTATCAATCGTTTGTCACTTATCGCATTGAGCGGATGCGCGGGTTTCAACCCAAGCTTGATGCACACCTTGAAAAAGTGGTTGCGACGCATTCAGAAGTCTATGACCGCCGCTTGCCAACGAGCGATAAAATCGTTCATGCGGCTTTGAAAATCACTGCTGATTTATTGGCCTTCAATGGTGATTCGACTGACAAAACTGACCCCCTCAGTATTTGGCAAGTGCAGACCGTCAATAGCACAAGTTTGGCGCATTTTTTTACCGCCACAACCCAATATTTGCTGCAAAAAAATAACCTTTCCGACCGTTACACCTGTCAACAATACATCGCTGAACGCCGCAGTAATGGCAAAAATCTCCGCGACCGCTACAAATCACCTTATGGCGGCTCTGCTTTCAATCAAGAACGGGACATTGTGGCGATTATTGACTTAAAAACGGGTGAAAAACGCTTCGTTGACCCAACGATTTTTGAACAATTGAGCATTGTCAACATCAAAGTTGAAGGCTACGACAACCCCTCAGTAGCGACGAAGTAAGGCGTTTTGAGTTTTAGGTTACGTGTTTTGTGTTTTGCAAGAAAGGCATGAAAGGTAACGAAAAATAATGTTTAGTTTTTGATGTATATGTTAATACCAAGCAAATCACATCGTTTGATGCCGCCTTTTTTGAAGAGAGACGTAACTTTGTGGCCATGAATTTGATAGTTCAATCATTCTCTAACGTGCATATAACAAAATTAATCAACGTATTTCCCATGAAATCAGTCTTAGTTATCGGCTTTTTTATGAGCCTCTCAACGTCTTTTTTATCCGCTTCTTCACAACATTTTACCGACATGGACACTTGTCGCATTCCGACGCTCATTACACCTAATGACGACGGCCAAAACGACGAATTGATTATTCCATGCCTCCCTAAAAACAAGGCCGACAACCAAAGCGAGTTGTTTATTTTCTCCGAATGGGGCGAGCGCGTGGCCTTGTTCAAACCTTATTTGAATGAGTGGGACGGTACTGCACGAAGTCGTCCACTTCCCGATGGTACGTATTTTTACATCTTCCGATTGACGCCAACATCAGACGCTCAACGTGGCTATATCACCATTTTTAGATAAAAAATCATATCCTACACTTCATGGGTCACTGATTGAGCTGATTCTACTGATTTACACTAATTTTTTTAGGTGTACGCGGGAAAAATCAGTGTAAATCAGTTAGTGGTTCATGACGTTAAAATGTATGTGTCACTTTGAAATTTGAAATTTTCCTAATAATCCATAAAATAATGAGAGTAAAAACTTTACACAGTAAAATATTTCTATTTATATGTCTTCTGATTGCTCTTTTTACTGAGGGGCCTCTTTTGCGCGCACAGCAGGAAGGCAGTCGTTCACTGTTCATGTATCACCCTTTGTCTGTCAACCCTGGGGCGGCGGGCATTCAAGGATTTACGCGTTATACGCTTGAACATCGCTCACAATGGATCGCTTTTAAAGGCGCGCCGATGATGCAAACGGCGAGTATTTCGACACCCGCTTTTAGCGACCGATTGGGCTTTGGTTTGGTGCTTCAAAACCGCAGCGTGGGCATTTTTCAAAGCCAAACGGTGGCGATGTCATGGGCGTACAGCGTGGTAAAAACGGAACATTTGAACTGTCGCGTAGGCTTACAGGGCGTCGTTCGACGCACGTCGTTACGGTTTAACGACCTTGAAGAAGCGGCCATGTTTTCAAACGACCGCTCGGTTGTGCCGACTGTTTCGTCGAGGTATGTGAGCAATTTTGGCGCGGGTTTGTACGTCACTTATAAGGACGCATTTTTTGGCGTCAGTGTGCCGTCTTATTTGCCTAACGTATTGGGAATCAATCCATTTTCGAGTGTTACGGCGGCTGAATCGGCGCATTATTACACGCAAGCGGGTATGAGTTTTCGATTGACTGAAGGCATAAAAATCAAGCCTTCGGGGTTGTTCAAATACGTAAGAAATGCGCCGTGGAGTATAGATGGAAATGTTAATATGGAAGTTAAACAAAAAATAACGATTGGCTTTTCCTACCGCGTTGGCCGCACAACTTTTGAAACGATTGGCGAATCGGCAGACTTACTGCTTTTTTTTAAAGTGAATGACAATTTATCAATCGGTGCGGCGTATGATTTGTTGCTTGGCCCCGTCAGTAAATACAGTCGCGGCAGTGCAGAATTGATGGTTCGATACGATGTCAAACAGAAAAAAGAAGTCATGTTTAGTAATCCGCGCTCATTTTTCTAAAAAAATATTTTTTTTGTAACAAAAATGACTTCACGCCGTAAAAGCCTACATATCAATTAGGAATGTGAAATAAATAAAAGCGTATTTTACGGGCTGTTTTTCGCTGCGCGAAAAAGACGCCCTTTAAAAGATTTTTTAAGGAGGCAGCTTGTTT
>JAYSRS010000630.1:0-2942 GCA_043720935.1 Saprospiraceae bacterium | reverse complement strand
TTGCCAAATCTTAGAATAAGCATTAAAATGCAGCTTTTCTTTGAGTATTTTTCAGTAAATGCTATTTTTCAAAATACTGTGGGAAATGTCGGTTTCATCATACATTCCATTGTTAAAATTTTAAAAAAAATAGGTTTATCTTCAAAAAAATAGTGCGTTTTCAGTCCATAAAGCGAACAGTAGGATGACTCGTAAAGAGGAAGGTGTAGTAGGCTGTGTCGAGTATGTCCAATTTCGGACACAAAGAAAAGCACTCGCGCGCTTTTCCAAACACTTTGCCACCGCTTTTTCGTCAAATTTCTTAAAAAAGGGTTAAAATACTGAGGGGGTGTTTCTTGCCCTTCCAATACTTACTGACATTTCAAAAAAAATGATTTCCAACATTTACAAAATCTTTAAAATGTCATAATTGTGTAGCGTAGTGTAAAGCCGATAATTCCGCTTGAAGTTGACAACAATAAGTTATTCACATTCGCAAAATTAATATAAATTATAAGTAATTTTATGGTAGAAGGGGTAGAAAATACATGAAAAATAGAAAAAATTAGTAAAAAAATTATATCACATTTCAAATAAAAATAAATCGAATAAATCTTTTTTTATTCCCGTTATGCTGCATCTTTGCCGTAAGACAAACTTTTATCGCTCATACACTTAAATATTTCTTTGTGAAAATGAAAAATTTACGACTACTTACACTCGGCCCCACCCTGCTTTTCATAAGCCTTACTTGCTTAAATGCACAAACGTCAAACGAGCCACTTGCTTCCAAAAACACAGGAATTACTGAGGGGGCCGTCACATCGAAAGCCTTGCAACCTACGGGTTCGGTTGAAGAAGCACGTAACCGTTTTATGGCTTTATTCAACCTTTATCGGGATTACAATGTTAGTATTGACACCGACGCGGCTTCAAAAGGAACAGCTAACAGCAAAAACCCGCAAGAAGTCATCATGTCTAGTTTTGGTGGTTACTTGGAAAAAATGACGGGTATTTTGACTAAAAAAGCCGAAAAAGTGATTGGCGCATCATCCGAAGCACGTGCAGAACGCAGCCATTACACAGCAGGTTTGATGATGCTCAAAAGCGCGAAATGCTTGCAATCGGAAGCGCAAAAAAATCCACTCGTTAGTATTCAAGACAGAAATGGCAACGAAATTATGGCTTTCGACCTCAACGCGATTCGCAACAGCAGTCGCTACGGCCTCGTCGAAAATTATCAAGAAGGCTTTGCGCGGATTCGGAAAGACCAAGTATATGGCTTTCTTAACATGTGCGGCAACGAAGTGATTACGTGCCAATATGAGCGCGCCGAACCGTTCAATATGGGTAAAGCTTTGGTCAAACGCGTTGAATGGTACTTCACGGATGGCGAAGGCAACGAAGGCGATGCTTTGGAAAATGTGGCTGATGGCCGCGCTTTGAAAGAGGGCATTTATTTGGCCAAAATGGTGAACGGCAAACAAGCATTAATTGACAATAATTACGACGCGTCGAAAGTCAGTTTGTCGCAACTCTACGATGGGATTGATTCTTTCTACAAAAGAGACGTGTTTCGCGTTCGCAATGGTAAAAAAATCGGTTTAATTGGCTTGAATGGCAAAACAATGTTTGATGCGATTTATGACAATATTGACCCCACAAACCTATCGGGTGTTTACCGCCTCAATCAAAATAAAGGTGTAGGCTTGTTGGACACAACTTGGGCCATTCGGACGAGTCCGACGTATGAATCTATATCCGACTTCAACGCGTTCGGTTTGGCCACGGCGAAGAATGCAAAGGGCTTTGCATTGATTCACTCGAAGGATTACAAAATGAGTAAATTCTACGAATACATCAGCGATTACAGCGAATTTGGGGTGGCCATCGTTCGGAATGAAGGCAAATTGTACGGTTTAATTGATTCCAATTTGAACGTGATTATACAGCCGAAATACGCCTCAATCGGTTTTTTCAATCAAATTGGTCTTGCTCCTGCTTGCTATCCCGATGGCAAATGCGGCTTTATCAAATACGATGGAACGGAGCAAATAAAGGCCAATTACGAAGCAGTTGGCAGCTTTAACACTGCAGGTTTGATGGTCGCGCGCGCAACAATTGAAAATTGCGGCCCCGACAAAACAATCTGTAAAGCTGATGTCATTCTCGACCGCATGGGCAACGTGATTGTTCCCGTAAGTGAAGAAAGTATTAGAGATAAATTTCATTATGAATTAACCGACTCGCTCAGAGACGAGCGGTTTATAGTCGTCAATGTAATGGAAGATAAAAGTTCTGTAATCAAAGGTTTCTTATTGATTCAAAAAAGCAATTTCCAGCTGATTACGGCAATGGCGTATCAAGAGATAAGACCGTTAGACGTTTTGGGCAATATTCGGGTACAAAAGGATGGTAAATGGGGCATTATTGACTCGCTCGGCAAAACAGTAACAAAGCCTCTGTACAAAGATATTAAGCGTGTCAATGATTCGTACTACGCCACTCAAAACGACAAAGGCAAATGGGGTTTCTTGAATAAAAAAGGAAAACCACAAATTCCGTTTGAATACGATGAAGTACGAACTTATCGTTTTGGCCTTGCACCTGTATCAAAAGGCCGTGGAAAATGGGGGTTAATTAGTCGTTTCAACGCTAAAATCGTCCCATGTGCTTTCCGTTCTGTCAATTTGAATACCACTGAAACCAAGTTTGAGATTACAGATGAAGAAAATACGACTTACATCATCAACGACCAAGGCGAATGTGAAACAAATTGCCCAAAATTTGAGCAATTACGTGCCAAAGCCAATAAAGCAATTGAAGGAGAAAAGAAGTAAAAACATACCCCTCAGTAGTTCATTTTATACATTCTCAGACTTAAAACGGGCTGTTTTTCGCTACGCTCAAAAGACGCCCTTTAAAGAAATCTATCGGGGTGACGTTGTTTTTTGTTGAAAAAT
>JAYSRS010000629.1:0-8332 GCA_043720935.1 Saprospiraceae bacterium | reverse complement strand
AAGGAACGCGAAATAAATAAAAGCGTATTTTCATACACACTGTTTTTCGCTGCGCGAAAAAGGCGTGTGTGGAGAAAATCTATCGGAGGCAGCTTGTTTTTTGAAAGAAAATCGTAGATTTTCTTACAAAAAACAAGCTGCCTCCTAAAAAATCCTTCAGATGGCGATTTTCGAGCGCAGCGAGAAAGAGCCAGTAAAATACGCTTTTATTTACTTAACGTTCCCTACACGCCCTAACTGATGAACAGATAGCAGAACGGCTCTGGATAGCAACAGAAAACGTCCGCGTTTACCGCCGCGCACTTGGCATTGAAGAAGTGAAAAAGCAGGTCATTCCATTTCAAGAAAAATAAGTCTAAACCCCTTCATTAGCCTTCACTTTCAACCAATCCCCAATCCCATAAGGGTCAGCCAAAGCCCCTGAAACGTGTTCATGGCGAATCAACCATGGCGATTTCGGATGTGGGATTTCGGATGTCGGCGGCTCGTTCCCGACATCCGAAATCCCAAATTCGACCTCGGAGACCCCCTCAGTATTTTTACTGTTTTTATCTTTTTTCAAGACAAAACTCGCCCGAAACGTCTGTTCAAATGATTTTTCGTTGGCAATTGACACGGTTAATTTTATAACACCACCGACCCAAGCCATTGTTGTTTCGGCTTCCGAAAACGGGCCTTCAAGCCAGTCAATACTGTCCAAGGTCAATCGAGAGTCGCAGAAATCAAACCAGCCTTTTTGGATTTTTTCAAAGCCCAAAGTCGTTAATCGCGGCCCTTCCAAAACGACGTAGGTGTGTGCGTCTTGAACATAGAAATTGCCTATTTTAGCGGCATTTTTGTCTATAATCGCTTGAAAAAAAGCGTTAATCGTGGTTGTAGGCGTCATTTTTTATTGAATAATGAAGGATGAGTAGCAGTTGTCGCTTTTTTTTGTCATTCAGAGGGAATCTCTATTTTATGTGTTTTCAAGCAACTCTAAGACCTAGAAAATAGAGATTCCTTCTGAATGACAAAAAAAAGCAAAAAATACTGAGGGGGTCTAAAACGGAGACTAAACGTCGTCGAGGTTTGTAACCTCAACGACGTTGTGCCTACACCAAACCTTATCGGTGTTAGTCCGTGAAATCCGTGGATAAAACCAGTTCCTTACGGTTTTTCAGGCACTAAACGCGCTGCAAAACCACCACCTGCTGCGAGTTTCAATTTCATATAAGTGGCCGCATTAACCGTCTCTTTTTTGTATTTGAAATCCTGTGCATGACGGTCAGCATTGATACCGTCTGACCAACTGTACATCGTAAAATTGCCTTTTGGCAAGATGCCCAAATCGAGGTCAAGTTCACGCGGTGTCCAATCTGTCATAGCTCCGACATACCATTCGCCGTTTTTGGCTTTACGCACCGTGAGTATAAAATCGCTCACTTTTGCCTGTAAAATGATTGTTGTATCCCATTCCGTAGGCACTTTTGAGAGAAATTCCATACAACTCGACTCTTTTTCGTAGTGCGTCGGGCTGTCCGCAAGCATCTGTAACGGACTTTCATAAACGACATACATCCCCAACTGATGACACCGCGTCCCTAAACTCGACGGGCTTGACCAATTTGGCGACCAGTCTTTTTCACCACTATTTTGCATCGCCCCAGGTGTATAATCCATTGGCCCAGCCGCTTGACGTATGAATGGAATAGTGACATTGTGTTCGGGGCCAATTTTCTTTTCCACGTCCCATTTTGAATTTTCCAACCCATATACGCCTTCCCGTGTGAGGCAATTTGGATAAGTGCGCTCCATACCCGTCGGTTTGTACGCGCCGTGAAAATCAACCAATAGCTTGCGTTTTGCGGCAGCAATCGCCGTGCGTTCATAAAAATTCACCATTTGTTGGTCGTCGCGTTGCATAAAATCAACTTTTATGCCCTTGATATTCCATTTTGCAAATTGGTCGAGTGCCGCTTCCATCTGTCGGTCGAGGGGTTCAGACAAGCACCACAATATCAAATCGACCTTTTTTTGCTGCGCATAATTCGACAATTCGACCATATCAATTTCGGGAACGACCTTTAATAAATCACTCGTCACGCTCCAACCTTCGTCCAAAACGACGTATTCCAAACCATGTTTAGCGGCAAAATCAATGTAATATTTATAAGTTGCTGTATTCACACCCGCTTTGAAATCAACACCATATATATTATTAAAATTCCACCAATCCCAAGCAATTTTGCCCGTTTTGACCCAACTATAATCGCCAACCGCAGGACGTGCCAACTGATAAACGAGTTGATTTGTCAATAAATCCGCATCATTTTGAGCAATCATCAAGACGCGCCACGGCAAATTATGCTCGTCTTTTTGCACCGCAATAAAATCTTCGCGGCTCACAACGGTTTCGTCACGGTCGTTTATCAATTTTTTAGTTTTGGGATATTTTGGAAACACCCCCCTCAGTAAACCGTTCCTATCGCCCTTCAACCACAGTCCTGCGTAGTCAAAAAGGTCGGCTTCGGTTATCAAAACCTTCGCGTCGTTGCAATCCACGAGTACAGGCAAACTTGCAAGCTGTCCAACGGTGCTGTCAACTGTCCACCGTTTGTAGGTGCGTTCATTGTGCGACATAAAACCTTCTTCAAGCGGATACCAAACGGCATCGGTCGGCCAAAATTGAACATTGAATTGTTCATCCAATACCTTATATTCTCCACGCCGTTCAATCATCCAACGCCACGCCACACCATTGTTATAAACCCGACATTCCAACGTCTTTTGGTCAGTAAAAGAGATACTTTGCCAGTTGTAATTATCTGTAATTGTACTGTTTTTTTGACGAACAGTTGGGTACGACGTTTGATTTTTTATACTCCCTTTCTTCGTTGCAATCACTTTTAAGGGGATATTTTGCAAAAAATTGGTCGTACAACCAATAATTGAAGGCGCAATGATGTTTTTGCCATTCACCGAAACAGCGTATTTGACATTATCCGTCGCACTAATTTTAAGCGTCAATTTTGAATCGGGCGAGTAGAGATAATACTCTTGTGCATTCATTTTTTTCGTGATAGAAAAACACAATAGGAGCAATAAGAGGTGTAATTTTTTCATTATCTGATAGTTGAAAAGCTAGAAATTAAATGTTTAAAACAGCGAAGCATTCGTATATAGGGTAGCAAATGTAGAAATGCTACGCATATATTAGGTGTAGAATTTGCAATTTTCAGGTTTTGTTCTTTCTGAATGACTAAGAGTTTTGAGTTTTGATTGTCATTTACGAGGAACAAAATTTGAAAATACTGAGGGGGTGCTTTTTAAAAATCAATTTTAAATTTCGGAATCATCGGGTATTTATCGTACTGCGGCGTAGCTGCAAAATCTTGGTAATATAACGCATGAATAGACGATTTTAAATGCGGTATAACCGCAAAACAAGCGGTTTCGCGGTTACACCGCTTAAAAAAATGGTCGTTTATTTAATATTACCGAGATTTTGCAGCTACGCCGCAGTGCGGTAATTAACTGATTAATCCGAATAATTTTATCCATTCACTTTCCAATCTGCTGCTAAACATCGTTACTTCGCGGCTCAATTTTTAAATTAAAAAATAAGAAATATGGAAGTTGCAGCATCAACTAAAATCAAAACCACAATTGACTTAAAATGCCCAATTCCCGGCCCTATCGGTCAAGGAATCCTAGCACGTCGGGCGGCGGCATTGCCTTCGGGTGCGGCAAAATCAACGGAAGTTGTCGTCGAATCGGCCCGTGGTGCGGTCGTAAAAGACGTGGACGGCAACACTTTACTCGACTTTGCGGGCGGTATCGGCATGATAAACGTAGGGCATTCGCCGCAAAACGTGGTGAATGCGATGAAAAAGCAGATGGATAAATTTATTCATACCTGCCAAATCGTCACGACGTTTGAAGCCCCGATTCAACTCGCCGAAATGCTCAATGCCTTGACGCCTGGCGATTTTCCGAAAAAGACTTTGTTCTCAAATTCGGGTTCAGAAGCCGTTGAAAATGCCGTGAATATGGCCAAATATTTCACGCAACGCCCCGCCGTGATTGCCTTCGAGGGCGCATATCACGGGCGGACGACGCTGACGATGAGTTTGACGAGTAAGTACAATTTGTTCAAAAAAGGTTATGGCTCAATGTCGCCCGATATTTACCGTTTGCCGATTCCAAATATGTACCGAACGCCCGAAGGCATGACGGAAAAACAGTATTTGAAATACCGCATTGACGGCTTGGAAGACGCGCTAATTTCCCAAGTTGACCCCTCAGCAGTGGCGGCTATTTTGATTGAACCCGTGCAAGGCGAAGCGGGTTTTGTGCCAATGCCAACCGAATTTTTGCAAAAATTGCGTGAAATTGCTACGAAACACGGCATTGTCTTGATTTTTGATGAAATTCAATCTGGCATGGGTCGGACAGGAAAACTCTTCGCGTGTGAGCATTCGGGCGTCGTGCCTGACATGATTACGATGGCCAAATCCATGGGTGCGGGGATGCCGATTGCAGCCGTAACGGGGCGTGCTGATATTATGGATTCTGTACATTTAGGCGGCATCGGCGGCACGTATAGCGGCTCTCCTGTGGCGTGTGCGGCGGCGATTGAAGCCGTCAAAATGATTTCAAGCCCCGAATTTTTGGCCAAAACCAATCGGGTAGGGGAGCAAACGCGCAAGACATTGGAACGTTGGAAAAAACAATACGCCCTCGTCGGCGATTGTCGCGGCATTGGTGCGATGCGGCTTGTGGAGTTCGTAAAAGATAAAAATTCACGGACACCCGACCCTGATTTGACGCTTGAAATCATCCGCGACGCCGTGGCACATGGCATTATTTTGATTCGGGCGGGTCTTTATTCCAACTGCATTCGCCTATTGCCGCCGCTTGTGATTACCCAAAATCAATTGACGGAAGGTTTGCAAGTGTTGGAAGATGCAATTAGACGGGCGCATGAAAAACGGGGTTTGATTTAGTTTTTGTCTGGTTTTTGTCATTCAGAAGGAATCTCTATTGTGTAAGTTATACCACATACAATAAAGATTTTTTCTGAATGATAAAACGCGTTAGGACAATACACGCCACACAATAAGGATTCCTTCTGAATGACAAAACCTAGACAAAACGCGTTAGGACATACACCACATAATAAAGATTCCTTCTGAATGACAAAAAAAATGAACGACATAATCTTCAAAAATGGTACTTTTCTAAGCCCAAACGACGACCAAATGACCCCCTCAGTAGGTGAAGCAATTTTGGTCAAAAATGGCCATATTTCGGCAATTGGAGACCTTTCTGACTTGGAAAAACAAGCAAATGCCAACGTTTTAGTCGTTGACCTCGACGGTAAAACCTTGATGCCTGCTTTCAACGACGCGCACATTCATATTTGGAAAGTCGGTGATTTGTTGACGTTTATGTTGGACTTGCGCGGCGTCAAAAGTTTGGCCGAAATGCAAGCACGTATTACTGATTTTGCCGAAAAGAATTCTCAAAATGCGTGGATTTTAGCGCGTGGCTTCAATGAAAATCATTTTCAAGATGGTCAAATGCCGACGCGTTTTGACCTTGATGAAGTCGTGTCTGACCGTCCGTGCTACGTCATTCGGACGTGTGCGCACGTAGCAGTTTTAAACTCAAAAGCCTTGGAAATATGTGGGATAAATGACCAAACAGAAGTGCCAAACGGCGGAGAAATCAAGCGATTTGGGATTTCGGATTTGGGATTTCGGCGGGAAGCAAACCGACCTCCGACCTCCGACATCCAAAATCATTTAACGGGTATTTTGACTGAAACGGCTTTGGGTTTGGTTCAAAAATTTCTACCTAAACAATCACCTAAAGCATTGAAAACGATGGTGTTATCTGCCCAAGATGCGCTTTTGAAATGCGGTATTGCGGCAGCAACTGACCCTGCGGTAATGCCCGATTTATTGGCCGTTTACAAGGAAATGGCTGCTAATAGTGAGTTAAAAATTAGAATAAATGCCATTCCAATTGTCGTTCCTGACGGCGCGACGGAAGCCTTGCCGTTACCTGATTTGTACGAATCCGATTTTTTAAAAATCAATACCGTCAAGTTTTTTGCCGATGGCGGTTTGAGTGGAAAAACGGCAGCGTTGAAAGGATTTTATAAAAATTCGACAGCGCGCGGTGTCTTGCGTTTAGATTATGATTTTTTTAAACCTTTGGCCGAAAAAGCACAAGCGGCAGGTTTTAAAATTGCCACACACGCAATTGGCGACGAAGCAATTGATATGGTCTTAAAAGTGTATAAAGACATTGCAAAAGATAATTCTAAAAAATTGACACACCGCATTGAACATCTTGCCTTTCCGTCGTCAGAAAATTTAACTTTGATGCACGATTTAGGCGTTCATTGCGTCACGCAGCCCATTTTTCTGTATGAATTAGGCCCTAATTTTAGACAATATCTAACCCCTCAGTATTTAGACCGTGTTTATCCTTACAGAACAGTTTTAGCATCGAAAGTGAACCTCGCTTTTTCAAGTGATGCGCCCGTCGTGAAAGATTTTAATCCATTGATGGGTATCCAAAATGCCATAGAACGCATTGATTTTCAAGGATATACAATTGCAGAAAATGAAACTATAACTATTGAAGCCGCTTTAATCGCTTACACTTTAAACGCCGCAAAAGCCAATGACGATGCTGCAATAATGGGCAGTTTGACCGTCGGAAAACGCGCTGATTTCGTTATTTTGGATAAAAATCCTTTAAATACTGAGGGGGGTAAAATTTCGGAGATTCAAGTTGAAAGCGTTTGGGTTTTAGGCGTTGAGGCGTTACGTAATGAGCCACTGATTGGGCTGATGTGACTGATTTACACTGATTTTTTTAGGCGTACACGATAAAAATCAGTGTAAATCAGTCGCATCCCTTCAATCAGTGGCTCATAAAATCAAACAAAAATCAGTGTAAATCAGTCGCATCCCTCCAATCAGTGGCCCATAAAATCATAGGTCAACTGAAAATAAAAACACAAAAGATTGATTTTGCATAGAAATAGCTTTATTCTGACTATTCTAATTCCTCCTTTTATTCTCACCTTTGCCCTAAATTCAGATTTTAATTTTTATTAAAAATAATTTAAGCAAATATAAAAATGGCTCGTAATCCACATTATTTGTCACAGTTGGCGCACATAGAGATTTTTACTTCCGATATAGAGACAACCGTTTCTTTTTTCAAGGATATTATTGGTTTAGACGTGACGGGTCGAGACGAAAATTCGGCTTATCTCCGTGCATGGGGCGACTATTTTCACCACACACTTAAAGTAACGCAAAGCGAGCAAAAAGGCATGGGACATTTGTCGTGGCGCGCCGATAGTGCCGAAGCACTGGAAGAATGTGTGGCGTATTTGGAAAAAACGGGCGCGGGAATCGGTTGGGTCGAAGGCGATTTGGGCCACGGCAAAGCGTACCGTTTTCGCTCGCCCGACGGACACATTCACGAGGTATTTTGGGACGTGGTTTGGCTCAACGAAAAAGGGACGGAGAACGCATCAATTTACAAAGACCGCTATGCAAGTAACCGCCGCGTAGGCGTAAATGTGCGCCGTTTTGACCACGTAACCTATATGGTATCAAAGGGAAAATATGCCGAAGAAAAGGCATTTTGGCAAGGATTCGGCTTGAAAAACCCCGATGAAGTGCGCATAGAAGACCATATTCCACCCGTCGGCGGCTTGTGGACAATTGGTAATTTATCGCATGATATTGCCGTATTTACCGACCCAAATATTGGCCCTAACGAAGGTATTTTGAACCACATTGCCTACAATTTAGACAGCCGCGAGGAGGTACTTTTGGGCATTGATTACATTCTCGAAAAAGGCCATAAAAGCGTCATGGGCGCACCGACGCGCCACAAAGCAGATGAAGGTTTTTTCGTCTATGTAATGATTCCCGCAACAGGCGTTTTGTTTGAATTTTACGCGGGTGCGCGCCTCATTTTTGCACCCGACCACGGGCCAGATGTCCATTATCTACGCGAAAATCCGAACGATGCGTGGGGCAGCGTCAATCCGTTTTCCGAAATGGCAAAGGGTAAAAAATTGGGATTGAGTGAAGATGGTACCGTCAAGCCTCATGACATTTAACGATGTCGGATTTGGGATGTCGGATTTCGGTGGTATTGGTGCAATGTTAAGAGTAGAGGCTATTTAGATTTTCTACTTTATTTGAAAAATAAAATATTTTAACGGAATTATCGGCTTTATGTCGCAAAATACTGAGGGGGTGTCAGATTTAGGAAATTTGCAAAATTTCCTAAATCTTTTGCCGCAAAAACACCA
>JAYSRS010000628.1:0-8341 GCA_043720935.1 Saprospiraceae bacterium | reverse complement strand
AGCTGCCTCCGATAGATTTTCTCCACGCACGCCTTTTTCGCGCAGCGAAAAACAGTGCGTATGAAAATACGCTTTTATTTATTTCGCGTTACTTATTTTAAATATTTCTTAAAATATTGGGCTAAAATACGCTTATTCTCCAAATCTGTATGCTTTTAAAACGAATAAAATTTTAACTTATAAGTAGAAACGACCAAGTAAACGCGCTTTTTCAAGCAAAATTCTTAACGAGATATAAATTATTTTATACAAAAGTCTTTGCTATTTTCGCCCCATGAAAAGCCTTTTTAGACTCATCAGATTACCAAATCTCGTCATAGTTGCGCTGACGCAATATGCCCTACAATACGCGATTTTGTTGCCTGAATTGGCCAAAATCGGTCAAAAACCCTTATTACCAGACTTTCAATTCTTTCTTTTGGTCTGTTCGGCGGTGCTGATTGCGGCGGGTGGCTACGTCGTCAATGACATTGAAGATGTAGAAATTGACCGCCTCAACAAGTCCGAACACAAGCGCATTGTTGAGCGCGTTTACCCCCTCAGTATCTGTTGGAAAATTTATTGGTTTGTCACAATTTTAGGCTTCATCATCAGCCTTTACCTCGCCATTTTTATCCACGATTTTGTGCAATTAGCGATTTATCCAGCCGCCGTCACGCTGCTTTGGGCCTATTCAAAATGGTTCAAACGGCAGTTTTTGATTGGGAATTTAGTCGTTGCGGGATTTTGCGCGTTTGTGGCATGGGTTGTTTTTTATGCTCAATCGTTGCCGCAATACGTGAGTTACTACATGACTGATGTATTTAAAGGCTATAGTTTTAAATATTTTGATATTCCCGAAGCTGCAAAAACCGTTTTTATTGGCTATGCCATTTTCGCTTTTATTTCGACTTTATTCCGAGAAATCATTAAAGATATGGAAGACGTGACGGGCGATAAAGCTCAGGGTTGCCGCACTTTACCGATTGTTTTAGGCATCAAAACGACTAAAATTGTAACTTTCTTGGTTGGTTTTTTATTCATTTTAGCCATTCTATTTTTTAGTCTTTTCATCAGGGACAATTATCTAAAACTGTTTCTGATGAACATAATTATCACATTACCAGTCTGTTACGCATTATTTTTATTGATACAAGCCGAAGAAAAGGCGGATTATGCCCGTTTGTCAAAATTGGCCAAACTCATTATGCTGAGTGGGTTGATTTTTATTCTCATTATGAAATAAATTTGTATCACGGCAATACTTCATGGGAACACTGATTAGACTGATACGACTGATTTACACTAATTTTCTAGCAAAAAAAAATAGTGTAAATCAGTCGTATCAGTCTAATCAGTGTTCCCATAATTTCAAGGACGTAAAACTTTAAAACAATGACAATCAATCATTTACGGCTCATTGTGGTCCCTCTTTTAATCGTCATTGGCGTTACAGGCAGCTATCAATTGCTGTATTATGCTGCCGTTTTTGTTGGGTCAATTGAGTTTTTAAATCAGCGTAAAGCGTTTAAGAATCTACCAAATTTCAAGTTTTTAAACGTTATTTTCATTGCGTTTTTAACATTTATCGTTCTTAATCGGTCGAGACATATCAAATTTGGTGTTTATACTGAGGGGGTCATCAACATCTTGGAACACGGCTTTTTTGCCCTCATTATTTGTTTAAAATTGCTCTTATATTTTCATTTATTTTCCAATTATTCGATTCGATTAAAAGCCATTTTAGTTGCCGCAATTTTCAATTCAATTGGCATCATCAATGAGATTTTTCAAAATTGGTTGAACCATCGTGCGCTCTTTTCATTCATCGAAGATGCACGTAAAGACTTGATAATCAATTCTTTAGGAACAATTTTATTTTTAACTTTATTGGGTTTAAGCTCTTTATTTTCAACGAAAAACAAATAGTGATTTAAAATTTGGAACAATGCAAGAAGATTCAATCATCCAAATCGTAGAAAATGCCCATTTCTTGGAATTTGTCGTGCCTCGTCTCAAAACAGGTGACGAAAAATTTGCTGCCGATTATTTCAATTTTCGTGAAGCCTTAAATCTTGAAAGGCTGCAAGAAGAGCGCAAAAAATCGGAGGCGGCACTTCAAAGAGCAGAAGCGAAAGCAGATGCAGAACGTCAAAAACACATTTGGAACATTCGTCAAAAAATGGGTTGGGAGGCTGACCAAATTGCTGATTTACTCAGCGAGCCGCTTGATTATGTTCAAAATATCTTGAAAAAAGGTTAAAATAAGGCATTTAAAGACTTCTAAAAGGCTCTTCGGCAAAGGTCGGAGGGTCTTTAAAAATAAAAAATCCACTAGTTGAAATATGAATTTAGACAAATACAAAATCCTTTTAGCGTCGCAATCGCCACGCCGCAGTCAACTGTTACGAGAGTCAGGTTTTACGAATTTTACAATTCGACCGACCGATTCTGACGAAACATTACCCCCTCAGTATCCCGTCGAAAAAGCCGCCGCTTTTCTCGCCGATATGAAGGCCGAAGCCGCCCGTGCATGGCTCATGGACGATGAAGAAATTATTTTAGCAGCAGACACGACGGTCGTTTTAAACAACGAAATTTATAATAAACCCCTTGATTTTCAAGACGCACAACGCATTTTGAGGCAATTATCGGGCAATATCCATAAAGTCATTACGGGCGTTTGTTTGCTATCGAAAAAGAAAAAGCGCGTTTTTTCAGACGTGGCCAAAGTGCATTTTGACGTGTTGTCAGAAGCGGATATTGAATTCTATATTACAAATTATCATCCTTTCGATAAAGCAGGTGCGTATGCCGTACAAGATTGGATTGGGCATTGTAAAATCAAACGGATTGAAGGAAGTTATGAAAATATAATGGGCCTGCCGACACATAAGGTTTATAATGAATTGATAAAACATTTCTAAACCCCAGCATGTCTATCGTGGTGAAACAAACGCTGCACACCAGCCGTTTATATATTGTGTGAAAAGGCAACGTCACTACTACTTTTAACGCCTTTTTCATCTTCTCTTTTTTCACGCTCTTCATAGTTGATTTTCTTCTGATTCTAAAACTAAAACGCACAATGATTTTCTCTAAAATGGGTTGTCTGACCTTATTTTTTGCTGTTTGTTGCCCAACTTTTACTTGAACTCAAAAAAATGTCCCTCCTTTCGATATATTTAAAAATGCGCTGTGGCTGAAAGATGCCGACATTGCCGTTGCTAAAGCATCGGAAATTTATACGTTCGACATCGAAAATACTAGGGGGTCTCTCGCGTTGCGGCCACTAAATCGGTGGATGAATGGGTGTATGCAGCCAAGACAATCGTTGCCCCTAAAACAGAATGGCAAAAAATGATTGATGTGTTTACGGCGGCCTACGATTTTTCGCGAAAAAAAGTGGTGTTGAAAAAGAAATAGAATAGATAACTCTCCAAGGGTGCGCACCCCTTGAAGAGTTAACGTATATTAAAACGGAATTATCGGTTAAAAGACGCAACGCCAAATCTGACGCAGGTTTCAAACCCGCGTCAGATTGTAATTCATTGAAAATCAACAAATTAGGTTTTAAATTTCTGCTTGCGTCTTTTAACCGATAATTCCGTATTAAAATAGCCTCCTTCACACGCTGTTGTGTGCATCAATTACCCTCCATGCTACTGTACATGGGTCACAGGTTTGACTGATACAACTGATTTACACTGATTTTTCCTAGGAAAAAATAAGAAAAATCAGTGTAAATCGGCTCAATCAATTTAATCAGTGGGCCATGTATAGTAGCATGCCCCCCTCAGTATTTTGATAAGAAAAGCCTTGAAACTGACGTTTTCAGGGCTTTTCTTATCAAAATACTGAGGGGGTTAAAAAATTTCACACTGGCTTTAATGCGGCTTACTTAAACACCCGCTTCTGTCTTCTCCACTTTCGGCGGTATCAACTTATACACAATCGGCGTAACAATCCTTGAAAGAATTGTAGAACTGATTAAACCGCCAATCAAAACCAAAGCCAACGGCGATACCAACGGATTAGGATTTACCGCAATCGGTAACAGGCCGCCGATAGCCGTGAGTGAGGTCAAAACAATTGGTAAAAAACGAACTTCGCCCGCTTCGCGTATCGCTTCATCCAAAGGTTTGCCTTCCGAACGCAATTGATTCGTAAAATCCACCAACAAAATTGAGTTTTTAACTTCAATGCCCGCCAAACCGATAAAACCTAAAATAGCGACAAACGACATCGGATTGTCAGTCAACCATAAAGCCAAAACGCCACCGATGATGCCCAAAGGAATGACCGACAGGACAATCAAAGTGCCTTTAAATGTCTTGAATTCAAGCACTAAAATAGCAATAAACAGGAAAATCGTGAGAATAACAACCGTCATAAAACCGCCGCCAAAAGCCTCTTTTTGCGTTTCAGCTTCTCCTGCAAGTTTGTAGGAATAGCCTTTGGGCAAGTACATTTTATCGAGTTTTGGCACAACTTCCTTTAATACATCGTTGGCCAAAATACCTTTTTTGACGGACGCCGTGATTTTTGCAAAACGATTTTTATCTAAGTGATTGATGTTTGCAGGAGACGTTTCAAACGTCAAGTTAGCGACTTGTGCCAACGGAATCGGCGTGCCAATTGCATTGTTAATATACAAATTATCGAACACTTGAAGCGTCGCAAAACGGTCTTTCGGAATGCTGATGCGTATTGTAAAATCGTCGCCGTTGTCGTCGCTGTATTTGCCAATATCAAAACCTGCTACCGCAAGTCGAACGGTTTTGTCAATATCAGCCGTCAAAATGCCGAGCGTTCGGGCTTTTTCCTTGTTAATGTTGACTTTTATGTCTGTTTTTAGCAAACTTAATTCGTTGTTAACGTAAATTGTGTTGTCCGAACTTTGTAAAATTTCTTGAACTTGCCCCGCCAAAGTCCGCAGCGTGTCCAGATTATCGCCAAACACACGTATATATATAGGTGCCTCAATCGGCGGCCCTTGCTCAAAATCTTTAACTTCGACCTTCGCATCTGCAAAATCTGCAAACTTATTTTGCAAATCTAACATTACAGTTTGCTTATCGGTTTGCGTGGCTTCGGGTGCAATTTGAACAAAAATTTGAGCAAAATCCGTTTTTTCACGCAATTGAATGATGTTGTAATAAATGCGTGGATTGCCTCTACCGACGTTCGATGTGTAAAATTTTACTTCGGGCGTACCCCTCAGTATATCCTCGATTTTTCGGGTAATACTGTCGCTGCCTGCCAAACTCGTTTGAAACGGCATCTTGATATTGACCATGAAAATCGGTTTTTCAGACGTTGGAAAGATTTTAAAACCAATCACTTTGAACAACATCAGCGACGCACCAAATAGAATAAACGATAAAATTAAGGTCAAAAGTGGCATTTTTAACGCCTTTTCAAGCAATTTTGTGTAAGTACCACTAATCAAACGTTTCAACAAACGAAGAAAAATATTGCCGTCGGGATTGTCGTGGTGCTTCAAAAAACGACTTGACAAGAACGGCACGACGGTCAATGAGACAATCATCGAAGCGAAAATTGAGCAAATAATCGCCGTCGGCAAACTCCGAATAAACTGCCCCGACGAACCTGGCAAGAAGATTAAAGGCATAAATGCAATCATCAAAGTTGCCGTGCAACCCAAAACGGCCAAGCCAATTTGTTTCGTTCCGAGAATCGCCGCGTCGAGTTTTGAATGCCCTTCGCGTAGCCAACGCTCGATATTTTCAACCACCACAATCGAGTCGTCCACCAATAAACCAAGAGCCACAACGAAGCCGACGATGCTCAATTGATTGAGTGAAAAACCAAATGCGTTCAGTCCGATTAAACCCAAAGCCAAAGACAACGGAATCGCAATCATCACGATAAGCGACGCCCGTGTACCCAACGGAATGAGCGTAATGAGTACCAAACCGATGGCAATGAAGAAGTCTCTGCCGAGGTCGCCAAGTCTGCGGCCTACATTGTCGGCTTGGTCGAAAATCTTGATAAATTTGATGTTTTCAGGCAAAGTCTTCTCAAATTCGGCTAAAACAGGCAAATAATCTTTTTGCGTTTTGGCAATATTGAACCCATCTTTTTGCGCCGCATTGACCAAAATACAGCGGTGTCCGTTCAAACGCGTGATGTGTTTTTCTTCTTCGTAACCAAAATTTACGTCGGCCACATCGCGCAAATACGTAATTTTTCCATTCGCATTGTTGAAGACAACGGTCGAAGCAATATCATCCAAACTGACAAATTTACCACTTGTTTTGACCGTAAAAACGCGGTCAGAAACCGTCAAATTGCCCCCAGGAATATTCGCCGCTTCACTTTGAATGCTGCCAACGACCGTATTGAGGGGTATCTTCAATTGCGCCATTTTATCAAGACGCAAGTTGATTTTGACAATTTCTTCGGGGCAACCATAAACCGCTACTTCCTTCAAAGACGGCACTTTATTGAGGGCGTCTTTGAGTTTTTCGGCTTCTTTTTTCAAGGTTTTATAAGACGCATTTTCTGAAATTAAGCCCGTTTGAATGACGTTAACGCCCGTCGGGTCAATGCGTTTTGCTTCCAAACTGTACAAGTTTTGGGGCAATTCGGGACGCAAAGCATTGATTTCACGGGTCACTTCTTGCAATTTTTCGCTGACATTTACATTGTCTTTAAATCGAATAATTATTATCGAAATGCCACTTTCAACCGTTGACACAATCCTGTCCACGTCCGTCAACTCATACAATTTATTTTCAATCGGTCGCGTCACCAATTCCTCAATATCTTTCGGACTTGAGCCTGGCAAAATAGCGACGACGGGAAATTCGGGCGAGAAAATTTGCGGGTCTTCGGCGCGGGGCATATTTAATAAAGTCACGATGCCAACGACGGCCACCATCGCGAACATGACGAGCATAAAAGGATAATTGCGAACAGAATATTCAGTTAATTTCATTTTTTCTTAGGTTTGATGGGCCACTGATTGGACTGATTTGAGGGATTTACACTGATTTTTTTCTTTTTGTCATTCAGAAGGAAACTAAAAAATCAGTGTAAATCCCTCAAATCAGCTAAATCAGTGGGCCATAGTATAAACTCACTTTTGTATTGAAATTTTCGATTTTTCATTTAAAAATGCACTGCCTGTAACGACAATCTCCTTGATTCCTGCCAAACCTGCCGCCGACACATACACTTTATCTTTATCGAATGACTGAATCTGAACGACCGCTTTTCTAACGCCACCGTCCGCCGTCGGAACAAAAATAAAGCCTTGACCACCGTTTGCTTCCAACAAAGCAGCATAAGGAATAACGAGCATCTGACGCTTCGCATTTGAACTGATTTTGGCTTTGCCAAACATACCCATAGCGGGCCGTTCGTTGGTAAAATTCACTTTTACATCTACTGAAAAAGTCCCACTTGTCGGGTCAGCCGTCGGTGCTTTTCGATACACCGAACCTGTGAAAGTCTTGTTTGGATAGGCATCGAAGGTAATTTCGACACGCTCATTCAGTTGAATTGACGCCCATTCTGCATCCGTTACGCCGATTTTCAACAACCAATCGCCTTTGCTATTCGCTTCATTCAAGACAAAAAGTGGCATTCCCGGCCCAATAATTTCCCCTTCATTCGCCAACCGCCGCGTGACAAAACCGCCGACTGTGGCGTGAATTGACGTGTATTTTTGATTAAAAGAGACAAAATCAAGCTGTTGTTGGGCAAAATCAACGCCCGTTCTAGCATTTTGTACCTGTTCGAGCGTTGCTACCGAATCTTTGAATAAATTTTGAGCGCGGTCTAAATCGCGTTTTGCTTTTTCATAACCCAAACGCGACTGCTCAATTTGAGCATTGATTTCCGCCGTTTTGAGCGTCGCCAAAAGCTGTCCTTTTTGCACCGTTTGCCCTTCGGAGACATAAATACGGTCAATGACGCCACCGATTTTGAACGCCAAACGCGCATCATTTTCAGTCGTCAACAAACCCGTCGCACGAATGTCGCCCGAAAGCGTTGCCGTTTCAAGCCTCGCCACGCGCACAGGCACGATGTCGCTCGATACTAATTTATTTTCAGCTTCTTTTTGAGGCTTTTTGCAAGCCGCTAAAGCCATAAATGCAAGCGCAATGAGCGCGAATATTTTGTTTTTCATATATAAATAGCGTTTTCATTACTGAAAAAATATTTTTTACTGAGGGGGTCACTTTCAAATTAAATACTTAATTTTGTCGAAAAATAAATTAGAGCATGACAGTTAAGTAGTTATGAGTTATAAATGATGAGTTATGAGTTTTACAATACGTTGATAATCAACAATTTGCAAAAAATAAAATTCCCGTTTATTTAAACGCAC
>JAYSRS010000627.1:0-8343 GCA_043720935.1 Saprospiraceae bacterium | reverse complement strand
GAATGCCCGATTTACACCTCATTGCAAGGTGTAACAATGCTTTTGAGGCCAATGAAGCCTTAAAAAACCACGAAATAGACTTGATGTTTTTGGATATTCAAATGCCGCAATTGACGGGTATTGAGTTTCTGAAAACGCTTGTCAAGCCGCCGATGGTGATTTTCACGACCGCTTATCAGCAATACGCGATTGAAGGTTTTGAATTGAACGCCTTAGACTATCTGTTGAAACCTATTTCGATGGATAGATTTATGAAAGCGGTCAACAAAGCAACCGAGCAGTACAATTTGCACAACAAAGAGGCCGCACCGTCGCCGCCGAGAGCATCAGACGCCGAGGCGACTATCATTCAGCCCGATATGCCCGACTATATCTTCGTAAAAGCCGATAAAAAGCTGATTCGAGTGCGTTTTTCTGATATTTTGTACATCGAAGGCTTGAAAGATTACGTCATTATCCGTACTGAAACAGGCCGCGTGATTTCTTTGCAGACCATGAAAAGTTTGGAAGACAAGCTACCCGCCCCGCAGTTTGTCCGCGTACATCGCTCCTACATCGTAGGCATGGACAAAATCCAAGCAATCGTCGGCAATATGGTCGAAGTCATCGAAAAAGGGCAACCGAAGCATTTGCCAATTGGCAAAAACTACCGCGACGAACTTTTGGAGATGATTGAGCAACACAAGCTTTAATTTCGGATGTCGGAATTTCGGATTTCGGAGAGCCAGTCTTGAAATTTGAGTTTAAAAAAAAGGCTTTTAAGTGCAAAAATGCGCTTAAAAGCCTTTTTTCATGTCAAAACTATCAAGTTGCTGCAATTGAAATCTGAAATTTGAAATTTGAAATTTTCTTCTCGAATCAATTTTTCCCTAAAAATGTCCTTCGTGTAAAAAAGACACACTAACTTTGCGTAAAATTGAAAGACTTGCTCACTAAACAACATTCATCCATGTTAATTATCGTAGATAGCGGCTCAACAAAAGCCGATTGGCAAATTGTTCACGCCGACGGAACGTGTGAATTACAGACAACTATGGGTTTTAACCCCTTTTTTCACGACGAAGACCGCGTAGAATCCGAATTAAAAAAGGATTTTGTTCAAAAAGTAGCCGTTGACAAAGCCGAAGCCGTCTATTTCTACGGCGCAGGTTGCTCCGATAAAATGCGGTGCGCTATTATCAAACGTGGGTTGCAACGCATTTTCGTCAATGCAGAAGTAGAAGTTTTGCATGATTTGTTAGCCTCCGCACGCGCAACTTGTGGGGCATCAGAAGGCATTGCTTGCATCATTGGAACGGGGTCGAATACCTGTTTGTATGATGGAAAAGAGGTGATTGACAACGTGTCAAACTTGGGTTATCTCCTCGGCGACGAAGGGTCAGGCTCGCATTTGGGCAAGCTCTTGATTCGCGCATTTTTCTACCGCGAATTGCCCGATGATATTGAAGAAAAATTTATCGCAGAGTATGGTTCAGACAAACGTGCATTTCTAAACAACATCTATGCAGAAGGTGCAAACGTTTATTTGGCTTCATTCGCACGGTTTTTCTCCGCAAATCGCACGCATTTCTACATTCAAAAACTTGCGGCGGAAGCATTTACAGAACTCACGCAACGCCATATTTTAAAATACGAAGGCTGTCACCGCATTCCCATCAATTTTGTTGGCTCGGTGGCCCATCATTTCCAAGATATTCTCAAAGTCGTTCTGGATGAACATGATTTGAACATGGGTATCATCATCAAAAAGCCGATTGACAGGCTCGTTGCGTATCACTTGGAGAATATCAACCAAGCGTTCGCGTAGCAATTTCAGACTAGACATTATGAGCCACTGATTAGCACTGATTAGACTGATTAGACTGATTAGCACTGATTTTTTTAGATTTTCAAAAAATAATCATAAAAAAATTAGTGTAAATCAGTCCAATCAGTAGCCCATGATGTCTAGTCTGAAATTTTGAAATCTGAAATCTGAAATCCAACACCCCCTCAGTATTTTTCTGAATTATGGCAAAAGACATTAAAAGAATCGCCGTTTTTACTTCGGGCGGCGACGCACCAGGCATGAATGCCGCAATTAGGGCGGTCGTGCGTACCGCAATTTACCACGATTTGCACGTTTATGGCATTGAACGCGGTTATCAAGGTATGATTGAAGGCAAATTGAAACGATTAGAGACGGGTGACGTCGGCAACATCATTCAACGCGGCGGCACGATGCTCAAAACGGCCCGTTCAATGGAATTTATGACGCCCGAAGGTCGGGCAAAAGCCTACGATTCTCTGTCCGCCTTTGATATTGACGCCTGTGTGGCGATTGGTGGCAACGGTACGTTTACGGGGGCTGATATTTTCTCAAAAGAGCATGATATTCCGTTTATCGGTGTCCCGGGAACGATTGACAACGACCTTTATGGAACAGATTTGACAATTGGTTTCGACACAGCTATCAATACCGCGATGGAAGCGGCTGATAAAATCCGCGACACGGCTTATTCTCACAATCGGTTGTTTTTTGTTGAAGTCATGGGCCGTCATTCGGGTTTTATTGCCTTGCATTCGGCAATAGGTTCGGGTGCAGGTGGCGTTTTGATTCCCGAAGAAGGGTCAACGATTGAGAATCTGATTGTGCAATTAAAAAAAGCGGCCAAAAGAGACAAACCTTTTGGGATTGTTGTCATTGCCGAAGGCAGTAAATACGGTGGTGCGGAAGCAATTGCCAAGCTCGTGCAAGAAAAAATTAGCTATTATGATACAAAAGTGACCATTATTGGCCATTTACAACGCGGCGGCTCACCGACTTGCATTGATAGAGTTTTGGCAAGTCGCTTAGGTTACGAAGCAGTCGAAGCATTGTTGAAAGGTCAGTCAAATATTATGGTGGGTATTAAGAACAATGAAGTATCATTTACCTCTTTCGATGACGCAATTCATAAAGAGAAAAAAGTGAGCACCGAAATGATGAAAATGGCGCAGATATTGGCGTTATAAAATACAAATACCCCTCAGTATTTTTATTAATTTTCTCCAAAAAACAAAAAGGGAATCGGTGTTAACCAATTCCCTTTTAAGTTTTTATACAGTTTGAAAGCACGTACTACTTACTTTACTTTCTCAACGATTGCTTTGAATGCATCGGCGTTGTTAAGGGCGAGGTCAGCCAAAACTTTGCGGTTCAACTGAATGTTCGCTTGCGCCAATTTGTGGATAAAAACCGAATAACTCAAGCCCAACGGACGCACAGCAGCGTTGATACGGGCAATCCATAATCTGCGGAAGGCGCGTTTTTTGAGTTTACGACCGACGTAAGCGTAGCCCATCGCTTTGTCGAGGGCGTTTTTCGCTACTGTCAAAACCTTCGACCTTGCGCCGAAGTAACCGCGAGCGGCTTTCAATACCTTGCGCTTGCGATTACGCGAAGCGACCGAGTTCACTGAACGAGGCATATTGTAGTGGATTTTAGTGCAACGAAGGGGAGATATTTGACACGTTATAGAGTACGTCTCTTTTTTTAGCTCTCTTTCTCCTCCGTTCTCGTTAAATAATTAGGATTCTGTCAAGTAAATTTTAAGTTTGTTTATCAAATTTTCAGCAGTCTTTAAAATGCCGAAATCCGAAATCCCAAACCCGAAATCTCTTTTAGTGGTTGCTGCCCATACCCAACATTGTTTTCACACGTGGTGTATCTACGCGGCTAACAACCGTTGTTTTAACCGACTCGCCTTTTTGTTGTGAATCTTTCTTTCTCAACAAGTGACGGTGGTTTGCATGAGCGCGCTTAACTTTACCGCTTCCAGTAACTTTAAAACGCTTCTTTGCAGCTGAATTAGTTTTAATTTTTGGCATGATTCAAAAATTTTTAAAATTTGAGCCGCAAAAGTAATATTCTTAACAAGAACGACAAAGAAGTTTGGAAAAAATTTAAAATTAAAAAACAATAAAAGGTTGTGTCGTTGTTTTATGAAAAAATAGACCCCCTCAGTATTTTCAAATCTAAGCACCTAAATTTTCACACATTGTACATTATGAGCCGATTAAAATACGTAATCGGCTCATAATTTTCCTATCTTTGAGCCGATTAATCACCCTAATCGGCTCATAATGTACAATTGGCAATTAAAAGATTGGCGAAAATTCCAATACGAAGAACTATCAAGTAAATTTAGACCCCTCAGTATTTTAAACAAAAAATGCCGAACGCAACCCTAAAAGTCGCATTCGGCATTTTAATATCTCAATAACAGAATATCTCAATATCTCCCGAGATTATCCCAACAAAGCCTTGCCAGGATAGACCGCATTTGCACCCAATTCCTCCTCAATCCGAAGCAATTGATTGTATTTAGCGACCCTATCAGAACGGCTAGCCGACCCTGTTTTAATCTGTCCACAATTCAATGCAACGGCCAAATCGGCAATTGTTGTGTCTTCAGTTTCGCCCGAACGGTGGCTCATGATGCTCGTGTAACCGTTGCGGGTAGCGAGTTGAACGGCGTCAATTGTTTCAGACAATGAGCCAATTTGGTTCACTTTTACGAGAATCGAGTTCGCAATTTCTTCCTCGATACCGCGTTGCAAACGGTCAACATTCGTCACAAACAAATCATCGCCAACGAGTTGTGTGGAAGCACCGAGTTTTTCGGTCAATGATTTCCAACCGTCCCAATCGTCTTCTGCCAAGCCGTCTTCGATGCTCAAAATTGGGTATTTCTTGCACCAATCAGCCCAGAATTTCACCATGTCTTTGCTCGACAATTTCTCGCCCGTTGATTTTTTGAAATGGTACATACCGCTTTCCGCATCGTAAAATTCACTTGCAGCAGCATCCATCGCAATCATAATGTCAACGCCAGGTTTGTAACCTGCCGCTTCAATCGCTTGCATGACCGTATCAATCGCTTCAACATTGCTCTTGATGTTCGGCGCAAAACCGCCTTCATCACCTACGTTTGTTGAATAACCTTTCTTTTTCAAGACCGTTTTCAAGGCGTGGAACACCTGAACGCCCATCCGCAAACCTTCTTTGAAAGAATCGGCACCGACGGGAACAACCATAAACTCTTGAAAATCAATAGAGTTGTCGGCGTGTGAACCACCATTCAAGATGTTCATCAACGGCACAGGCAACACATACGCGTTGACGCCGCCGAGGTAGCGATACAATGGCTGGCCTGCCTCTTGTGCCGCCGCTTTCGCCACCGCTAAAGAGACGCCCAAAATGGCATTTGCGCCCAATTTACCCTTGTTTGGTGTGCCATCAAGGTCAATCATCATGCGGTCAATGCCGCGTTGGTCAAAAGCATCGAGGCCGATAAGAGCCGATTTGATGTCTTTATTGACGTTGTTTACTGCGTTTAAAACACCTTTTCCACCGTAACGATTTTTATCTTCGTCGCGGAGTTCGACCGCCTCGTGAGTGCCTGTTGATGCGCCCGAAGGCACGGCTGCGCGTCCTACGTAGCCATTTTCGGTCGTTACTTCGACTTCGATTGTCGGGTTGCCGCGTGAGTCTAGGATTTCGCGGGCGTGGACATTAAGAATTTCGCTCATCTTAATTGATGGGTTTTTAGTTGAAAAATATCAGAAAATTAAAAATTAGAAATTAAGAATTTAAAATTTGTAAACGATTGCTTGGAATCGAAAACAATAAAAGCAACAGATTTCAAATCATAATAAAATGATAATCAATGACTTGCAAATTTTTAATTCTTAATTTTTAATTCTTAATTTCCTTTTGGTTGATTTTTCTTCTCTGATTTTACTTGGAACACCCCCTCAGTATTTTGCCCAATTTTAGATATTTGGAGGCAATAAAAGGGCGTTTTACTTGGATTGGCGCGGCAAAGATAAAACGTCAAGCCCTTAAAGTTCATTTTTTTATAAAAACCTTGTTTTAAATATTTTGATAAGGAAAAAAACGGCGTTTGAGTGTCTAAAATTAACCCAAACTATAGATTATCATAAAACCGTGTAATTGACCGTTTGCGGACATAAAAAATCCCGAATTTTCGTTGTCAGAAAATTCGGGACAATTTGTGTGGGTTCAATCTTTACTTTTTAGAGCCGCAACTTGATTCGTTAGCTGCACAAAATTAGCCAAGGACAGCTGTTCGGGGCGTTTATCGAACAATTTATCGGCCAATACTGTGGGGTCGTCAATTAAGGCTTTCATCGTGTTTCGCAACATTTTGCGCCGCTGATTAAAAGCGACTTTAACGACTGTCTTAAACAACTTTTCATCGCAACCCAGCGCCGCATTTTCTTTCCTTTTCAAGCGAATGACGGCAGATTGCACCTTCGGCGGCGGCGTAAAACAAGATTTATCCACGTTAAACAGCAATTCGCCTTCATAAAACGCTTGTACCAACAACGAAATAACGCCATACACTTTGCTGCCTTCCTTTGAAATAACCCTATCGGCCACTTCTTTTTGAAACATACCGACCATTTCGGGAATTAATGCCTTATGTTCCAACATTTTAAAAATGATTTGACTTGATATGTTGTAAGGAAAGTTACCAATCAAACAAAAGGATTGATTGTCAAAGGCTTTGTCTAAATTGAAGCGCATAAAATCTTCAAAAACTATCTTGACTGACCCATTTTCGCCCAAATCGTCGCCGATACTGAGGGGGGGATATTTTTTATTCAACACGCTCACCATGTCTTTATCAGCTTCCACGGCAACCAAATTAAACTTATTTTTAACCAAATACTGCGTCAACATACCTTGACCCGGCCCCACTTCAAGGACACGACGCCCCACTTCATTCACACAACTAAGGCTGTTCGCAATGCCTTCTGCGATTTCGGGACGGTTCAAAAAATGTTGCCCAAACGATTTTTTTGCTTGCATTATATTCTAACTATAAGTAATAAACAATGAATTTAGGCGGCGAAGGTAGTTAAAAACATAAGTTCTTCACGGATTACATGGACTAACACAGATTTTGGAACTAATTTATCGGGTTGAGTTTAGAAACAAATTGACGGTGTAATTTCAAATCACCCCGTCATAGCACTTTCAATAATTGATAACCGACAGCATTAAATTGACTGACTACCCAGTATTTGTAATAATTTAGCAATAATTTACGGAATTATCGGCTTTGTGGTACAAAAGCTTTTTTCAATAATTAACAATTTGTAACTCATTGATTACGGTTCAACGTTCGGGGAACTTTAAAAGTTCCCCGAACGTGCGCCATAACGTGCGCCGTATCATAAAGCCGATAATTCCGATAATTTATTCTATCTTGTGCGGATTAAGGGTTGAAAATTGCTAAATCTCGTAGGGATGACTCATATTGTAGCCGTGGATTTTAATCTACGGTTTCCAATAACGCATTTTCTATTGAATTCCGAAGGAACGGTACATTTAACCGCCTTTTAATGTACTTTTCCTACGGAACTCAATAGATTTCCGTAGGATATACCTCGGCGGATTAAAATCAGCCGCCGTCACCGAGGAGTTTACCATCCGCGATTTGCTGACGCACCGAAGCGGTTTGGGCTTAGGTGCAGGCGGCCTAGCGGGTGTCGTGACGCAAGTAACGCTCCTCCCCGAAATGAAACTCGGCATTATCGTACTGACAAACCAACAACAAGGAGCGGCTTTCACGGCGATTACGAACACCATTAAAGACAGTTATCTAGGCATTACAGGCATGGATAGGGTCAAACAAATGCACGACCGCGTGGTGAAAAATGAAGCAGAAGCGAAGAAAATCACCGAAAATATTTGGAAAAACATCGAAACTGAACAAAAAAAAACAACGCAACCCGATTTCAATAATTACGCAGGGACATACACCGATAAATGGTTTGGCGATGTCGTTGTGTCGATGAAAAACGGTAAAATGTGGCTCGAATCCACCCGTTCGCACAAACTGACGGGCGAATTGTTCTTTTACAAAGCCAATACGTATGTTGTCAAATGGACAGATAGAAGCCTCGACGCCGATGCGTATATTCAGTTTAGCTTGGATAACACGGGCAAAGGCGAAAGCATCAAAGTGGCAGCGATTTCACCTTTGACGGATTTTAGTTTCGATTTTCAAGATTTGGATTTGAAACGAACGAAATAAAATTATAAACCGCCCTGCAAGGGCTTTATCAATTAGGATAGGGCGTTGCCCTATCTGAAATGATAAAATGTTGACCCGTTTTAATTTACCCATTTTTATAATAGGGCGTTGCCCCATCATTTAGCAAAAATAAAAAGAAAAAATGGACATTGGCATTATTAAATTGTAGTTATTAAAATGCCCCTAATCTGTTGATACTCAACTTTATATGTTGAGTATTTTCTGCAAAAGGTCATCCATTTGTTTTTCTTTA
>JAYSRS010000626.1:0-8358 GCA_043720935.1 Saprospiraceae bacterium | reverse complement strand
TCAAATTAACCCGAAGCTTAACGCTAGATATTCAGCCAAAAGTGCAATGTTTTATAACGCCTTTAATCAGCTCTTCCGCTAAATCAGGTGTTTTACCTTACAATGTGGGACTGCAAACAAGTTTGGCGTTTTACTGAGGGGGTATAAGTTTCCTAATCCAAATACCGTTGCGTCAATCCTTGATAAAAATCAATGCGCCTGTCTCTAAAAAAAGGCCATATCCGCCGCACCTCTTCCGTTCGTTTTTTATCAATCTCAATGACTTGATTTTCTTCTTTATCAATCGAAGCTTTAAAAATAAACTCGCCTTGTGGGCCAACGACGAAACTTTGTCCCCAAAACTGAATGCCATTTGTCACACCCGACCAATCGCGCTCCTCTCCTACCCGATTCACAACGACGACGGGCAAACCATTTGCGACCGCATGACCGCGTTGAATTGTCTCCCACGCCCCATGTTGCCTAGATTTCTCCCCCTCAGTATCGCTGCTTTCCCAACCAATTGCGGTCGGATAAATCAAGATTTCCGCCCCGCGTAAGGCCATCAAACGCGCCGCTTCGGGATACCATTGGTCCCAACAAACGAGGACGCCGAGTGTGCCAACAGACGTTTTTATGGGTTCAAAACCTAAATCACCTGGGGTAAAATAAAACTTTTCGTAATAAGCAGGGTCGTCGGGAATGTGCATTTTTCGGTATTTTCCAGCTATTGCCCCGTCTTTTTCAAATACAACGGACGTATTATGATAAATTCCGGGGGCCCGTTTTTCAAACAACGACGTGACCAAAACAACGCCGTGTTCTTTGGCCGCTTTCGCAAAAATATCGGTTGTCGGGCTTGGAATCGGCTCGGCTAGGTCAAACATAGTGGTATCTTCCACTTGGCAAAAATAAATGCCGCAATGCAACTCCTGCAAAACGACTAATTCCGCGCCTTTTGCGGCACATTCCGCAATGCCTTTCAGACTTTTTTCGATGTTGTTTTCCTTGCTTTCCGAGCAAGTTTGTTGGACAATGCCGACTTTTAATGAGTTCATTTTTAATTATTTTATTATAAATTCTTATCCACAGATTACACAAATTAACACGGATTTTTGTAGAAACGCATGGCCATACGTCTATTTAAAATTTCTTACAAAACGCCTTGTGTGGGCTATAATCAGTGAAAATCAGTGTAATTAAGTGGCTACATTTTATCGTTCAAAGTCGCAAAAGTAGTGTCTTTTTTCAAAAAAGAGACCCCCTCAGTATTTTGATGCTTTTTCCTGTTTATCGGGAATGCTCAACTCGTTTTTCCCGCTAAGCGGGAAAAGTAAAGACAAATACTTCGTTTTTTCTCGTTTTTCGAGAAAATGGTTTAATCATCTTCGGAAATAGGCAATTAGAGTCTAGGTTTCAGAAACAGACGCACGCACCTTTGTCCTATCAGTTTATCCATTTTACACATCTAAAACCTATTTTCTAAATCTTAATCCAATCACTTATGATGTCCATTTTCTGCAAAATACTTTTGGCTTTTAGCTTATTGTCAACTATCGGTTGTGGCACTGCTTATTACAAACCAACCACAATGACGATTCCTAATTTCAAGGGAAAAAGTGAGCTTTTTTTAGCTGTTGACGCCTATGCGAGCCTTCGCGGAGGTGATGTACAGGCCGCTTATGTCGTGACTGATCATTTTGCGGTTCAAGGTAATTATATGAAAAATTTAGTTACTGTCACAGAAGGCACAGTGTTCTTGAATCCTTACAATATTACCAAAGAAATTGCTTTTAGTGAGTGTGCGATAGGCTATTTCACACAAAAAGACAATTTTGGAACATTTAGCCTATTCGGTGGTTACGGAAGGGGCAGAGTCAGCAACGCAATAGAAAACAGAGGGCAAGCAACCGCTGATTTTAGTAAAATGTTTATACAATCTTCATTGGGTTTTCGAGAGAAAAATATTGAACTCATTGGTTCTGTTAAACTTGCCACTTTGCAGTACACAAATCTCAATCACACTTACACATCTACGAATGAAACTGACCATTTGAATGCGCTTAAAAATACAATCCCTATGTTGGAATTGGGCACTATCATGCGATTTGGCGGTGAAAAAATTAAAGGTCAAATGTTTTTGAATGGCGCGGCAGCGTTAGGCGGAAGCGAATTATTTAAATACGATTATTTCACGGTGGGTTTTGGTATCTGTACACAATTAAGCACTAAAAAAAAGCCTAAAAAGACAGCTCAATAAAGCTAAAAAAGCCATTTTTGCTTATTTTTCAAGCAAAAATGGCTTTTTTACTGAGGGGGTGTTCTGCAAATAAATTGCAACTACATCAACGACCGTATGATTTTACCCGTCTCAACACTTGTTCTGAAATACAAATGCCGGCTGAATTTTCCTGCAATTGACGTGTTTCGAAACGCCGTACAATCGAACGTTTTTATTTGCACAATACCTTGATTATCCCCAAATTGCCCAAGCCTTTTACCTTTGTGAATGAAAGCAGAATAACGGAGAAACAAGTCTTTCCGATGATAAAAAATATCAATTTCGCTTGTCAAAGTTGTTAATTTGGACAATTGCGTATTGAAAAAAGCGGCGTCAACATCGGGTGCGAGTAAGATAATTTTGTCAAAGGCTTGTTCTTTTCCATTGAGTTTATCAATGGTTTTTGTAAACAAAAAATTGCCCATCGAATGACACATCAGTTTGAGCGAGACGTTTTTGACGGATAAAAAACCGTTCAAAATAGCGGTTATCGGCTCAGCAGATGCGGTGGCTTTACGCTCATTTTTTCGATACATCAACGCGTCCCCTTTCCAAATAAGGTAAATAATTACGTCATTTTGACCTTGATTGGTAAAATCTGCTTCAAAACGCCGTGCATTATCGTCCAAATAGTAGGGTTTATTGCCCCACATACCATGAATATAAATCAACACGGAAGGGGTCGTTTTTCCCGTTTGGGATGCACATTTTTCTAATAAATAAGCCCCTTCTTTTTCGAGATTTATGGTATTGAAAAAGGTGTCAATAACGGCAATTTGCTTGAATTTCATGTCAAAATGCCCCATTTTTACCGTTTTTACTGAGGGGTCTATTTCTAAGAAATAACTTTTGGGCGTCGCCAAAATTACGTTTTGAAACAATAAAAACGCGCCGAAAAGCGGCGATAATTTTTTAAGATGTGGTGTCATGTTTTAAAGATTTGATGTGAAATACTGAGTAGTACGTTTTATATATTTTCAGAATTATTTTATGGATAAAAATTCCCGAAGGGAATGTATGTTTATAGAAAACGACTACAAGATTTTTATCTAATCCCGAAGGGATTGTATGTTAAAAGTGCAAGAATTTGACATATAATCCCTTCGGGATTAACACATCGTGGCTTACAATTTCCTATAAACATACATTCCCGAAGGGAATTTTTTAATTCTAAAAATATATAAAACGTACTACTGAGGGGGTATTAGCTTTGTTAGTTGCGCTTGCTTTGCCTGTTCTGCGAATAAATTCGCAGTGACTGGTGCAAATGAATTTGCAAATACAGTGACGGGTGCAAATGAATTTGCAAATACAGTGACAGTGACAGTTAGGCTGTGTACGCTTCGTCGGCAATCAATAACGCTTGCGAAATAATCGCTAAGCCTTCATCAATTTGCTTTTTCGTTACGCACAAAGGCGGCGCAATGAAGATGTAATTCCAACGAACGAAGGTATAAAGCCCCAATTCACGGAGTTTTGCAGCGACTTTATTCATCACGCCCATTTCCGTAGGCTTCGCGTTGTACGGGGCAAGCGGCTCTTTTGTCGTCCGATTTGAAACCAATTCCAAGCAGCCTAACAAGCCTGTGTTGCGCCAATCGCCGATTGACGGGTGTTTTTTGATGAGTTTAGCGACTTGTTTGTCCATGTACGCACCCATTGCGGCAGCATTTTCGACGAGTTTTTCGTCTTCATAAATCTGCAAAGTCTCCAAACCCGCCGCGCAAGTCACGGGATGTGCCGAGTAGGTCAAGCCTAACATCAACGGACGTTCAAGATAATGTGCCGCAATTTTATCCGACACAATCAACGCCCCCAAGGGCAAATAACCCGCCGTGATGCCTTTTGCGGTCGCAATCATATCGGGAACGACGTCGTAATTGTCAACGCCAAACCATTTTCCTGTGCGGCCAAAACCTGACATTACTTCGTCGGCAATGAGCAAAATGCCGTATTTATCGCAAATTGCCCTTAGTTTTGGCAAATAATCTGCTGGATATTTGATGCAACCCGATGTTCCCGACACGCCTTCCATGATGATTGCGGCCACATTTTCGGGGCCTTCAAACTGAATCACGCGCTCGATGTGGCTCACGCATTCGCGGTTGCAAACGTCGGGGCCTTTTTGACCAAACGGGCAACGGTAACAATACGGGTCTTCAACGTGGACGAAATTTGGGGCTTGCTGAACGTCCGCAGGGAGTTTTCGAGGGTCGCCACCCGCCGACATTGCGCCGTAGGAGGCCCCGTGAAAGGCCCGATACCGTGCAATAATTTTATGGCGACCTGTATATAAACGTGCTAATTTTATGGCATTGTCAATCGCCGTTGCCCCGCAGACGGTAAAAAGCGTTTTATTCAAGCCTTCGGGCGTGATTGATGCGAGTTTTTTGCCTAATTCGCCGCGCGCTTTTGTAACGCAACTTGGTGTGACATAACTCACTTCTTGCATTTGTTTGGCAACAGCTCGCGTCACGCGTTGATTGCCGTGGCCAATATTGACGTTCATCAAGCCCGATGAAAAGTCAATAATTTTGTTGCCGTCGTAGTCGTAGAGGTAAACACCTTTTGCAGATTTTATCGCAATTGGGTTTAATCCGCCTTGTTTTGACCATGAAAACAAGGTAAAATCGGCGTTGTTTTGTTGGATTTCGGCCAATTCTGCTTGGCTGTCGAGTGGATTTGTCATGCGGTTTTATTTTGTTTAATTTTATTTCACACAGAGCTTACAGCGTACACAGAGTTGATTGTCAATGATTTATGATATTCTGTGGACTATATCAACAGCAATTTCCGCTTTGAGATTTAATGGGCCACAGATTAGACAGATGCGACTGATTTACACTGATTTTTTTATGATTTCCTAGAAAAAATCAGCGTAAATCAGTCGTATCAGCCCAATCAGTGTTCCCATGACGACAAAGCGGAAATTGCTGTACTATCTCAACTTTTGTGAAGATGTTAAAAATTGATAAAATGATATTTATACTGGGGGGTGTCAATCCAAGACATTCTTTTCGTTTTTCACTTTTCACTTTTCACTTTTCACTTTTCACTTTTCACTTTTCACTTTTCACTTTTCACTTAACGGGTAAGGGTGAAAACGTGCGGTAAGAGCGCACGATTTGGCGTAGTAATACGGCAAGTGGATAAACCTTGTGGGTTGAAATGTCAAGTATATCACGGCTTCTCCAAGTGGGAAACGGCGTTGCGCGCGCCGCGTGAAGGGTAGGCAGATAGAGTTTGTCGGCGACGGCAAACGTAGATAAATGATAGACGCTTCGCAAGAAGTACAGAATTCGGCTTATAGATGAGCAGTTATTTTTAAGCAGTTTTTCTCACCAATTATATATCAAACAATGCAAGAATTCGATAATTTTGAAACAAATGCCGTCCGCACTCAAGCTGACCGTAGTGCATTCCGTGAACATTCCGCGCCGATTTACATGACATCAAGTTTTGTTTTTGAGGATGCTGAACAAGCCCGCGCACTCTTTGCCGACGAGATAAAAGGCAATATTTACACCCGTTTTTCCAATCCGAACAATTCTGAATTCATCGAAAAAATCTGTCAGATGGACGGGGCAGACGATGGTTTGGCCGTGGCTTCGGGTATGTCGGCGGTTTTTACGTCCGTTGCGGGGCTTTTGCGAAGCGGCGACCACATTGTGGCCTGTCGTTCAGTGTTCGGGTCAACGCATCAGTTGCTCACACAAATATTTCCACGTTGGGGCATCACTTCAACCTATGCCGACATTAAAAATCCTGCGAGTTGGGAAGCGGCGATTCAACCGAATACAAAAATGCTGTTGTTGGAGTCGCCTTCAAACCCAGGATTGGATTTGGTGGACTTGGAATTTATTGGCCGACTGAAAGACAAATATAAATTAATTTTAAATGTAGATAATTGTTTTGCAACACCTTATCTCCAAAAGCCGATGGATTATGGCGCGGACATCGTGACGTATTCAGCAACAAAATTTATGGACGGGCAAGGCCGAACAATCGGTGGGGCTATCGTCGGACGGGCCAATTTGATTAAAGAAATTCGCTTTTTTGCACGGCATTCGGGGCCGAGTTTATCGCCGTTCAACGCGTGGATTTTGTCAAAATCATTGGAAACATTGGCCGTTCGGATGGACAGACATTGCCAAAATGCTTTGGCACTCGCCGAACTCTTGGAAGCACACCCCTCAGTAAATTGGGTAAAATATCCGCATTTGCCGTCGCATCCGAACTACGCATTGGCCAAAAAGCAGATGTCAAAAGGTGGCGGCGGTGTCGTTTGTTTCGACATCAAAGGTGGCGTTGAAGCGGGGCGTTTGTTTTTAAACAACTTAAAAATGCTCTCGCATTCTGCAAACCTAGGCGATACGCGCACAATTGCCACGCATCCTGCCTCTACAACGCATTCTAAATTAACACCTGACGAACGGGCAGCAGTTGATATTACAGATGGTTTGATTCGCATCTCGTGCGGTTTGGAACACATTGATGATATTCAAAAAGATGTGTTTCAAGCATTAGAAGTTGCCGTTTTAGAGGAGGTTTACTGATAAAAAAAAAACGTCGTCGAGGTTAAAAACCTCGACGACGTTAATATAGCTAAAACGCCATACCATGGTATATACGTTTTAATGGCAAACTATAAGCAATTGATTTTAAAGGCAATTCACCATTTTTATAAACTTTACCCGTTATCCATTCGCCCGTTTCATTTTTGTAGAAATGCTCAACGCGTCGTTCGTATTGTGAAACCAAAATATACTCTTTAAGGCTCTCAATCTGTTTGTACGATTCAAATTTGTCAGTTCTATCAAACTCTTCGGTACTATCTGACAGCACTTCTAAAAGAACAGTTGGATTGTTTAAAACGTCTTTTTTGGCGTCGTCATAACGCGTTTTCCCCGCAATAAAAACAACATCGGGGTAGAAGTAATCCTTGTAATCAAGGAAACTGACTACGCGCATGTCGCTTTGAAAAGCGTGATAATTGACCTCATGTAGCCAAATATAATTGTTTAAGATAGTCAAAATATTTCCTGCTATATTGTTATTCGCTTCGGATGTACCAGCCATAAAAATAAGTGTTTGGTTGAATAATTCGTATTTCCCTTCAAATTCACGGATGCCTGCACGCTCTCTTTCGAGATACGTTTTGGCGTCCATTTTATGGCCGTTGAGTGCTTCTGGTGCGGCAAAAAGTGTTGTTGACATCATTTTTATTCATTTTAGAAGCCAAAAATAAGATAAAATTGCTAATGTGCAAGACCCCTCAGTATTTTTTTAAGTTTTAAGTTTTGAGTAACGAGTTTTGAGTTTGGTTGTAAAAAACCTTACTGACGTTGTATTTGTTAGTTCTACTTAAAACGAATTTAATACGATTAAACTGACTGATTACGCTGTATTTTTAAGTGATGCGATTTTTAAGTTGTGAATATCTAGAATTAAAAAAACATGACAGAAATAGAAACAAACAAACCCGTTAAAACCACACAAATCGAGATGCAACGTGTGGATGATGCTTTTCATTTTGAAGCATTTGGCGGTGATAAAGTGGCTGTTCACATTGACGGGGCGGCGGCAATCGGCGGCAATCATCAAGGGGCGCGACCGATGGAATTGATTTTAATGGGGCTTGGCAGTTGTGCGGTCATGGATACATTGTTGATTCTCAAAAAAATGAAACAACAAGTGGCCGATATAAAAGTCGTCGTTGAAGGCGACCGCGAAGATGGGGCTGTTCCTGCGCCTTTTGTGGCTCTCCGTTTGCGTTTTATACTGAGGGGCCCTAATTTGGAACAAAAAAAAGCTGAACAAGCCGTTCGGTTGTCCATCGAAAAATATTGTTCGGTGTCGGTGATGCTTGAAAAATCAGCGACTATTAATTGGCACGTTGAACTAGAAAACAACCCAATTTAAGTAAATCTTGCTAAATTTATGATAATTAATGTGTGCATACATTCATCACGCATCATTTATCCTTCATCATTAATTTACGGAATTATCGGCTTTATGGTACAAACCTATTTTCTCGTAAAATTTTAATGCGTAAAGCATTGATTATCAACATTTACGAAATCTTAAAGATTTCGTAA
>JAYSRS010000625.1:0-8360 GCA_043720935.1 Saprospiraceae bacterium | reverse complement strand
GGCGCGGTTTGCAGTTATACAATTGACGTTACGTCGGGTACAATTCGCAGCACAGCCACGCCCCTACCAACCCCCTCAGTAATTTTCGGTCCAACGACGGTTTGTGCCAACGCCACAAACGTTACGCTCAGCGTACCCAAAGTGCCAAATGCCACGGATTACCGTTTCGTTCTCAGCAATGGTTTAACGGGTGATTTTCTTCGGACGGACAGCACTTACACCATTACAAATTTCCCTGCAAGTGGAACGGTGCGCGTTTGTGTGAATTATAAAAATGATTGTACGGAAGGCACGGCATTGTGTAGCAACGTGAGCGTCACTACGAAGGTAAATATCACATTACCAACAGTTTACGTATGTTCGGGTAGTACCTATATCCTAGCCGACGGAACACCTATTGACAATCAAACAACGCCTGTCACTACTGACACACCGCAGGACTATGCGTATGACATTACCGCAGGCGGTGGGAATTGCGACACAACCTACAGTGTAAAAGTTATCAAATACGCCTTACGCGAAGGCAGTCGTAGTTTATTCTTAAAACCTGCCGAAACTGTTGCTGTTTGCAATACAAATATCACAGGCATCACGGCTTGTACACGCCGCGACCAAGTAGTCACTTGTATCGGTGCAGCCGTAAATGGTTGTGATTCAATCGTTAATACAGCTATTTTTAATGTCAAGCAAACGAATACGATTAATCCGAATGGCCCGACTTTAAACTGTAATACCTTCCCCTTAGTCGCTTTCCATGCCGATACGTGCGCGGAAACGGTTCACATAGAACGCTATCAATGGTTTTATCAAACTGCTGCCAATGCCCCTCTCAGTAATTTGAACAATACAACAGCAACGCAAGTAGCTGCAACGGCGGGGATTTACGTTTTAGTTGTTAGAGACTCCGTTTATTCCAAAACTGCGACCTTTGCGGGCTACCGCATTTTGATTGATACGGTTAGAAATAGCGTTGTTGGCAACGGCTCAGTAGGCACATTACCTACGCCGACGGCCATCAATGGTCGAGCTGATACGACAATTTGCCAAGGTGCAACAGCCACTTTTAGAACAAATCGGGTGGCCGGTGCAACGAGTTACAGTTGGACTTTGGCGAGAAATAGCGGAACAATTATCGGTGCTTCAAACGATACATCAATCGTTGTGCGTTTCGCCGCTAACTCATCGGGCGATACTGTTTTTGTGCGCGCAAAAAATACGTGTGATTCAAGTGCGACTCAAAAAATCACCATCATTGTTTTCAATTTTGCCAACCTTGATGCAGGGCTAGACCGTTCGGTGTGTAGCTTACGAACTACCTTAACAGGAACGAGCAGCACGAGCATTGGCAGATGGACATCGACATCAGCAAACGGCGTTACTTTTGTGGATGCAACATCGCCTACAACAGACGTAATAGCTTCTGTATCAGGCGTTTATCCATTCATTTGGACAGAAACATCGGGAGCATGCACCAAATCAGATACCGTTAATATCACGTTCAACGCCCCCCCTCAGTACACGGGCCTGCGCGATAGTTGCAACGCTGGACGAACTAATTTCTTCGTAAAATTCAATATTACGGCGGGAACGGGGCCATTTACGTTTGTCAATACAGTTACCAACGCCTCAGTTGGCACGCTCAATACGCTAGGTGCTTTTACCTCAAATGCCTTGCCTGTTGGCAGTTATACCGTCAGACTTAGAGATGTAAACCTCTGTACTTCGCCCAATTTTACCGTTACCCAAGCCTGTACGGCTTGCTTCACAAAGGCGGGAACGATGGACACTGCAACAGCACTTTCTGTCTGCGAAGGTGATACCGCACGGGCTACGTATCTAGGCGGCTACGTCTCGGATGGCAATGACACATTACAATTTGTTCTACATACAGGCAACCCTAGAACGGGCATCGTGCAACGTAGCAATACGCCTAGATTTGGTTTCCGCGCAGGTATGACTTACGAAACACGTTATTTTATATCTGTTATCGCAGGTGATGACAGCACGCGCCAAGTACGCCTCAATGACCCTTGTTTTGATGCAAGTACAGGCGTTGCCGTTGTTTTCCATAGACGACCGACTGTTACGATTTCTATGGCAAGCAACGACGTTTGTGTAGGCAGTTGTGCGGATTTGCGCTATGTTTTCCCAACGGGTCAAGCACCTTTTACGGTAACAACGCGCATAACCGAAGGCGCAATTAGCCGCGATACAACAGTTTCGGGTCGTCCGACACCTTATATATCAGTCATTTGTCCTACTCAAAATACGACTTACCGTTTGGTCTCCGTTTCTGACTCATTTGGTTGCGCCAACACAACATTGACGCAGCAAATTTCGGTCAGAACCTTCACGCCACTCGAAGCGGGAACGCCACGCGCCCCCCTCAGTATTTGCTCGGGTACAGACACAACAGTCAACCTTTTGACGCAACTTATCGGTGCATTGCCAGGCGGCACTTGGACAGAAACCTCCGTCGTTCGGTCAACGGGAACGGCTTTTAACGCGGCATTAGCTTCATTCAGAACGCGCAATCAAATCGCAGGTGCCTATCGTTTTTCTTACGTTGTGCGTCAAGTAAACGGCTCGCCTTGTCCATCGGATACGGCGGTTGTTACCATCAATCTACTCGCTTCGCCCATCGCGGATGCGGGTGTAAACGACACAATCACGTGCGATGAGCCGACAATCACGCTCGGTGGTGCAAATACCTCAACGGGAACTGGTATCACGTACAATTGGTCGGGCAATGCAGGTGGTAATGTGCGTAATATTTCCGTCCAAGAGCCAGGCACTTACGTTTTGAGGGTCACGTCTCCTACTTGTTCCGCAACAGATACGGTTATTATTTACATTGACACATTGTCGCCAATTGCCATTATTCAGCCAATTGCCGTCAACACATTAACGTGTAAACTTGACAGCATTATTTTAGACGGTTCGCGGTCAACGCCTTTGGGTCAGATAGAATACGCTTGGTTAAAAGGGCAAGGATTAATACCGCAGGGTAACATGGCAACTACGAGAGTTATAAGCGGCGATGCGTATATGTTGGGCGTTGTCAGCCTCAGAAACGGTTGCATCGGTATTGACACAATTACAATTTATGAAAATCGGACGCCACCAAGCGTTGTGATTCAAACGCCGCCTACGGTCAATTGCAAAGATAGTGTTGCAACAATTGACGCCTCGGGGTCATCGCGTGGCGTACCTTATACATTTACTTGGCGTGCCGCAAATGGTGGGCGTTTCCTACGCGATTCGACGACTTTGCAACCAAAATCAACGACCGCAGGGTTCTATGAATTGACGATAAGAGACACCTCAAATGGCTGTTTTAATTCAGATTTCAAATTCGTCAATGTCGATACGGTACGGCCAATCGCCAAAGCTTCAGCTTTGGACACCATTGATTGCAATAATCCCGTTATCGGTCTATCTGGCCGTGGTTCAACATTGGGGGCAACGATTGGTTATTCTTGGATTGCACAACCTGGCCGCATTACAGTAGGCGATAATACCTTAAATCCAAGCGTTGACGAGCCTGGAACTTACTTTTTGACCGTTTTGAATAACAAAAACTTTTGTACCAATAGGGATTCAGCGCGGGTTGTCAGAAATACAGAACGGCCTAGAAATGCTCAAATTACAATAAAAAAGCCGTCATGTTATGGTGAATGTGATGCTAATTTCAGAATTGATACAGTTTTAGGGGGTACAAAACCTTATTTATTCTCGACGGATGGAAAAGTGTTTACAACACGTAATCTGTTCCAAAACCAATGTGCAGGAACGTTCAAACTCTACATTCAAGACGCGGGTGGTTGCCAAATTGATACAACATTTTCCATCAACCAAGACAAACAATTGTCCGTGTCCTTGGGGGCTGATACGACGTTGAAATTAGGCGATAGCTTGTTGATACGCGTTCAAACCAACACCGATTCGGTCAGAAAAATTGTTTGGACACCTGTGGCGGATTCAACAAAATGCCCGAAAGGCGGCTTGTGTACTGAACAGTGGGTACGGCCAATCGTTGGTACTACCTACAAAGCGACCATAACCAATAATACAGGTTGTTCGACAACGGGAACGGTTCGGGTATCAATTGATAAAAGACGACCGATTTTTGTACCAAACATTTTTGCGCCAAATAGCGGAAGTGGTCAAAACGATAAACTGATGATTTATGGTAGTAATGTGGTTAAAATCATCAAGCGTTTCCAAATTTACGACCGTTGGGGCAATGGTATGTTTGCGCAGCAAAACTTTAAAACCGACGACCCTAATTTTGCTTGGGATGGTCGCATACGCGGAACAAACGCCCTACCCGATGTCTATGTCTATTTCATCGAAGTAGAGTATTTGGACAATACGACGGAAATTTTGGAAGGTGATTTCACGTTAATTCGATAAGATTTCAGATTGGCGCAAACGTTCAGAGAACTTTAAACGCGTTCGGAGAACTTTGAAAGCTCCCTGAACGTGGTGCCGAAAAGTAAAACGCCGCTTAATTCATGTAACGTGAATTAAGCGGCGTTTTTTATACCCCTCAGTATTTTATCAAGTTTTAAGTGTCAAGCTGTACATACAAAAGCTAACACTATTTATTAATTCATCATCCATATTTCATCATTTACCACTTATTTCTTCTTTAAACTTTCTAATCATTTTTTTAATCCCTTTTTCAATCTCCGCATAAGGCATTTCCTCTTTTGCCGTATAAAGCACCATAAAAGCAAAACGTTTATTACTATGTAAAGTATTGTTTTTCAAGAATTTATACAACTCTATTTTATGTAAACGATAGGCTTCTCGAACGCGGCGGCGTAAAACGTTCCTGTCAACAGCGCGTTTAAATGCTTTTTTCGGAACGGATAAAGCAAATTCAATGGGACTTTCCAATGTCGGATTTGGAATTTGAGATGTCGGAGGAGTTGCCGCCGACATCCCAAATCCCAAATCCGACATCGGCGTGATTTCGGCATATACCAAGCGCAACGGGTAGCAAGCGAAGGAATCCCCCCCCTTGCGAAAGAGTTGCGTGATGATTTTTTCGCTTTTAAGGCGTTCATTTCTTTTGAAAGTCATTGCAAAAAATGTAGCGCAGCTTTTAAATCGCGGCGTGTCAAAAACAATTGATTCTGTCTGATTGAATTTTGAGTTTTGAGTTCAGCATCATACCAACTCAAAACCCGAAACTCAAAACCCAAAAAAAGAAAGGGAACGCAGCTAACCGCGTTCCCTTTGAAGGATAGTCAAGTGACGGAGTCGCTGAATATCTTAATTATTTAGCCCCTTTTTCGTCCGATGTTGTTAATTTCCAACGACCTTGAGCGCGGCGACGTCCAATAATTTTACGGCCATTTTTCGTTTCCATACGTGTACGAAATCCGTGCTTGTTGGCACGTTTGCGGCGAGAAGGTTGAAATGTTCTTTTCATTGTATTCTAAATTTTTATCACTTAATTGAAATTGATTTCTAATTTTCACCCCTAATTCTCCTCAATGGAAGGAAATAACGGGCAATTTGTCAGTTGCCTTGTCGTTGGAAGCTCGAAAAGCGGGGCAAAGATAGTTTTTTAAATTAAAACACATACTGTTTTATTAAAAAAAAGTTGGAATATTGAGTTAATAAAACGGAATCATCGGTTATTTATCGAATAATATCCCAACACCTTTAATTAGCGCAGCAAACTCTTAATCCGTGCATATTGCCCTTGATTTGTCGCTTTACCCGCACAATTCTTAGCAGCAGCTTGGGCTTCAATATTCTGAACGCGATTCGGTGGACTTGGATGTGTACTCAAAAATTCTGGTGTACCGCCTTGGCTACCAATCTTTTTGAAAAATCCAGCCGCCCCTGCCGAGTTGTAATCCGTGCCACATAAGTAAGCAACACTCATATTATCCGCTTCGGTTTCATGGTTTCTGCTAAATTTCAAACCAACAACCGCCGAACCCATTTGAGCAATTTGTTGCGCCGTTTCTTGCGTTTTTTGGTCTTTATTAGCCGTTGCTGCCCCTGCTGCAACCGCCGCAATCATCTGCACCCCGTACAAATCAACCATTTGTTTCATCGAATGCCGCTTGTCAGCATGCGCAATTTCATGCCCCATAACGCCTGCTAATTGGTCTTCCGAATCCAAATATTTTATCAAGCCTGTATAAACATAAATGTAGCCGCCTGGCGTACAAAAAGCATTCAAAGTCTTAGAATCGTTGATAATTTTGACTTCCCAAGCAAAGTCTTTGGCGTGTTCAACAGTCCCGCTTTGAAGAATTTTTTGCGTAATATTACGCACATAACGATATACTTCCTCATTACCTTGCTCCGCCAAAATTGGATATTCACTCGGTTTTGAGCGAATTTCAGCATCTACCTGCTTACCCATTGCTGCATCTTGCGTGATGTCGGGCATCAAAGCATTGCGAAGTGTTGAACATTGAAAATTGAATACGGTCGCGGCAAGTAGCGCGGGGAGAATGACTTTTTTCATAAAAATAAATTTTTAAATTGCTGAATTTGTGGCATAAGCTTCAGCCGTGAATGTTTAATCTTTTGCGATAGCAATATCAAAACTACCATCCGTTCGGGTCGTAAAAACCTTACCTTTTCGACGTTGTGAAACGCCTTTTTCAAAATCTTCGTAGCCCAATATGGCTTTGGCGTTGTCATAATACAACCATCGGCCTTGCTTTAAACCATCTTTATAGGTACCAAAAATTTTCAAGCCGCTTTTATCAAAAATTTCCTCTGTTGCCTCCGAACCTGCATAGTCGGGCTTCGTACACGAGAAGTTTTTTGTCGGAATTGTATAGATTTTTTTACACACAACTTTACCGTTTTCATCGTATTTGAAATGTGTACCAACGGGCGTCATTTTACAAAAAATACCTTCTTCGACCACTTTATTGCCGCGCACGAAGCTGATCCAACAAGGTTTATCGCCTGTGCATTTTTGCATAAAATTCTTCTGTTCATCTTCATATTTGCGATAAACATCAGCCGTAACTACTTTATCGTCAACCTTTAAGACCGTTCCGACGGTTGTCAATTTGACTGCATGAATGACAACAGTATCTTGAGCAAGCGTTCGACTACACGTAAAGAAGCCTAATAAAATGAGTAATGGTAAAAAAAAATTCTTCATCTGCATTGTAATTTTTGTAAATGGTTGATAGAAAAGTAGTAGGAACATGCGTTGTTTGTGTCATTTTTTGAGCTAATACTGAGGGGGTCTAAAAATTCATCGTTTATGATTTATCGTCCCTCATTCCCTTTAAAACGCCTTCGACGATTAGAAACTGCCCTGTCGCATACGTCAACATAATCGCTATGCCCGACATTGGACAAGGCTGAACAAATCCGCCCGAAAACATCAAAAACACATCGCTAGGGAATCATTAAAAAATTAGCGTAAATCAGTCGAATCAGCCCAATCAGTGACCCATTTTATTCCGCATAAATCGAATGCAATTCATCCATCGAAATATCAAGATGCGATGCGTCATAAACGCATTCACCGTTGCGAATCAAAAGTACTTGCGGCGACTCGTGATGCACGTCAAAACGCGTTGCAATAGCTGCCGAAATAGGGCGAAAAGACAATAAATCGAGGTAATAAGGTTCAATATCGGCGGCGTCAAAATCCCAATGTCTATCCAATCTAGCCTTGGCCATAGCCGAAATCGAGCAAGTTGTTGAGTGTTTAAAAATCAAACAAGAGACAGTGTTTGAGCGTTCTGCAAGGACGTCTAATTGAGCGATGTCTGTGATTTTATTCCAGCTAATCATTTAATAATCAATTGTTTAAGTATAATGAATTTAAAAAACAGACCTATAAGATTTTCACAATCTTATAGGTCTTTGGTCTTGCCTACTTATAAAAAAGTTATCTGCGCGCACTTGTTAGCCAGCAGCTTATTTTTTTATTTCCGATTTTGCCTCAAATCTGTATGGGCACCCCGAACCGCGTTGACAAGAAGCGAACAATGCGGCAACTGCGGCCAAAACAAGTAATTGACGAACGAATGTCTTTTTCATTTTTTATTATTTTTTGAAATGCCAAGGAAAAATATTTTCTCGCAAAATTAAGCTATGTTCTGATAAAAACAACGTTAAAATGCGGGCTAAAAACGTCCTTTCGGCTAAATTATTTTTTAAATAGACAGTTTCTTCACGAACCTTAAGAATTTTCACAGATATACTTGACATCGAACCCATACTAATCCGTGTTAATTTGTATTAATTTGTATTAATTTGTATTAATTTGCTTAGTACATGACAAAAAAGGCTTTTTGCTCGCTTCGCTCGCAAAAAGGAGGAGATGTGGTTCAAATTTCGGGCTTTGCCCGAAA
>JAYSRS010000624.1:0-8366 GCA_043720935.1 Saprospiraceae bacterium | reverse complement strand
GCACAGATTTACTAAATTTTTCAAATTTAGTAAATCTTGCTAAAAAAGTGTAAACTACTTTTCAAGCAAAATGAAACATCCCCAAATTTCCTAAATCTTTTGCCACTTTTGCCACAAAAATGCCTTTTTTTACTCAAAAATTGATTTGCGACATAAAACCGATAATTCCGAAAACAAATTTGATACTTTTCATTTATGCGAAATAAAAATATAGAAAAATAGCGCGTTAGATATTTGATAAATTGGTTTACATTTGAGCGTTAAAACTGTTTCTAAACAATTACAAACTACTATGGATATTGCTCTTTCAAAAAACAATGTACCTATCCGTTTAACGGATGAAAGATGGTTACACATTATCACAGGACATCCCGAAATGGCTGTTTACTACGATGATATTTTGGCGACTATAGAAGAACCCGATACGATTTATGCAGGTTCAAGAGATGATTTAATTGCTGTTAGTCGGCAATTAGTTGGAACAAATAAGCGTATCGTTGTGGCTTATAAAGAAATAAATGACGATGGATTTATCATTACAGCCTACGTTTCAAGCAAAATTAATTCACTACAAAAAAGAACAATAATATGGAAACTTTAATGGCGGAGGAGTTGACACAAGTAATTCCTTACTTTTTGAAACATAAAAACGTTTGGACAAGCTACGACAGCGAAGCAGACGTATTATATGTACATTTTAAAAAAAATAATATTGCCGATAATTCGGAAATGACGGATGATGATATAATTATTCGTTATGCCGATAATCAAATTATTGGTTTAACGATTCTAAATGTCAGTGAACGCACACTTGCTACTGCTTAGAATTATTGAAAAAACGCCAAAACGCCTTGCAAACATCCGTTTTGCAAGGCGTTTCGACGTTTTCTCACTACTGCATCTTGAAAATTGATTGCTTCGTGCCTCACAATGACTTTTGAAATTTCAAATCCGTTTATGCCAAATCCGCAAAATACGCTTCCGTTTTTCGGAAAAAATAGATGCCCATAAACAGAAAAATTAGAGCGATGAGGAATTGTACACCCATTAAAGACACATTAATCGGCGCGTTATTGAAGACGGAACGCACCATATTTATTGCGCCTGCAATCGGATTTAATTCTAATATTTTTTGAAGTAATGGATAATTAACGAACACTTTTGTGGAATAGACGACGGGATTGACGAACATTAAAAACTGAATCAAAAACGGCAAAGCGTATTGGAAATCTCGGTATTTGACGTTCAAAGCGGCCAAAAAAGTGCCGATGCCAAAGGAAGTCGTTGCGGCAAGCAAAATACTGAGGGGTATCAAAATGAGCTTTATGGGGTTGATTGTCAATTGATAATACATAACTAAAATAATTAAAATAATCAATGCAAAGCACATATCGAATAACGCCGTCAGAATTGCCGAGAGGGGAATGATGAGTCGAGGAAAATATATTTTACGGATAATATTGGCGTTAGACACCATGCTTGACGCAGCGTTTTGGAGGCTGTTTGAAAAGAAATTCCAAATCAACAAACCCGACAGCGCGAACACCGAATAAGGTAATTCGTCAGAAGCTAATCGGAGGCCGCGACCAAAAATAAACGTAAAAAGGAGCATCATACTGAGGGGTTGAATAAGGGCCCAAAGGATGCCTAAAGTGGCTTGTTTGTAGCGCACTTTAATGTCGCGCCACGTAAAAAAAAAGAATAATTCGCGGTATTGCCAGAGTTCTTGGCCGCCAAATGAGAAACGAGCGGCGGGTTCGATGCGGTGTTCAATCATGTCAATTGGTCAGTTATTTCTTCGAGTTTTCAAGGTAAATTTTCAAGCGATTGACGTGTCCATCGGCGAGCAAAATGGCTTGAACTGACCAATTTGAGGCGTTCACATTTCTGATTTTTCCTTCGGCCAAAATCTCTTGTAAACGCTCGACCGTCGTTTCTGACACCTCTTGCCAATTGTCAACGCCTGCACTTTTCAACACGCGTTCGGTTTCGGCGTCAATGCCTTGAATGGCTTGCAAATTCGTTGCATCGGGTGTGGTTACAGCAGCTGGCACGTCGAGGCTTCTCTGTGCATTGTTGAATGAAGATTCAGCAGATTTTTCTTCTCTAATCGGTTGATTATCAATCATTTTAGAAACTTCTACGTCTTTATTTTCAACGGCTGTTTCTGCTTCGTCTAAATCTCTGTGACCTCCGTTAGTTCCGTGTGAAATCACCTCCTCGACAATGACGGCATTCTCCACAAGTTGTTGATTATCAGTGGTTTTTGCGGCAAAATCCTGTGGAAGATACCCCTCAGTAGCTTCGCCATTTTTAGGCATTTTTATGACCACTTTTGGCGCATTTACCGTTGCCACGTTCGATGACTCGGCTACGACGCGTTGAATCGTCTCTTCTTCCGCAACGGTTTGAAGTTTCAATATTTTGCCGCGCAAATACTCGCTTTCATCGGTCAAATATTTAATTTTTTCACGTTTTGAAGCCAACGTATCTTGTAGTGCCATCAATTCAGAATTGCGGGTTTCGGTGGCAATCGCCGATTCTTCAAACAGTTTTTGGTAATTGCGTTTCAGCATCTCCAACTGCGTTTTCAAGCCCGAAATTTCGGCGTATTGCGCCCGCGACAGGCCATCAAGTTTGTTGCGTTGTTCATCCGAAAACGCCAATTGTTGTTCCAATTGCTCGACCTGCGCGTGAGGCGTAGCGAGATTGAATTGCGTTTGCAACAAGTCTTTTTCGTCTTTTAAGGCTTGGATTTCTCTACCCGCCGACACAGCGTCTTGTCTCAAAGTCTTTTTTTCGATATTGAAAAAATAATCTGAAAGTAAGTAGCCGCACAAGCCAACGGCAAGTGTGCAAAGCGTGAAAACAACGCCATTTGAATAAGATTCGCTGCGAATAGCCCACAACATGATGGCACCGACGGCAGCAATTAGGAGGAATAAAAAAGATCTCATTGAAAAAATTTGCTTTGTTCTGGTTGAAAAATCATAGGTTTTGTACAGCGTTTATATTGTTGTAAATCATAAACCAACACTTTTGATTCACAAACCTATGATTTTCAATGGATTATTCAACTAAAAAGAGTGGGAAATTTCAAAAAAAGAAGTCTGCAACAAACTAATAACTCTCTAGGGGTTGGAAACCTTTGGAGAGTTTCGACCTCAAAAAAAGACCCCCTCAGTATTTTCACGAAAATTTTGCACCTTTGCGCCCGAAATTGCGTCGTAAACTAAAAAAACGTATAAAACTAAGTCATTTCTTAATTTTTACGTCAAAAAATCTCTAATGTTAAGGATTTAATCGCGACAAAAGTTTTTTAAATCAATTTTAATGAAAAAAAATAACGACCGTCCGCCTCGTAAAACAGAGGCCAAGCGACCGTCCGATAAACGCTCGTTGTCGAACGACCGCCCTCAATTTGACCGCGCAAAGCCGTCAAGTCGCCCAAAAACTGACCGTCCAAATCGGGACGATAAACCTTTCAATGGCCGTCCTAAACAGGATTTTAGTGCCTCCGACCCAAAACGCCGCGACGATAAGCCTTTCAGCGACCGTCCGAAGCGCGATTTTGGTCCTTCCAATGAGCGTCCGAAGCGCGATTTTGGTGGTTCTGACGACCGTCCCCGCCGCGATGACAAGCCGTTTAGTGAGCGTCCGAAGCGCGATTTTGGTAGTTCTGACGACCGTCCAAGACGTGATTTTGGTTCATCCGATGCTTTGCCTAAACGCGGTTTTGGTGGTTCTGACGACCGTCCCCGCCGCGACGATAAGCCGTTTAGCGAGCGTTCGAAGCGTGATTTCGGTGGTTCTGACGACCGTCCGCGCCGCGATGACAAGCCGTTTAGTGAGCGTCCAAAACGTGATTCTAGTGCATCAGACCGTCCGAAACGCGATGAAAAGCCTACGAATACGACTCCAAAACGTGAAAGTCGTCCAAGAATTGGTAAAACAAAAAATTCAAAAGGTAAGAGTGACGCGGGCTTCTCGCTTACCGAAAAAGCTGTTTATCGCCCACATATTGACGAAGTAAAAAAAGACACAGACGACATTCGTTTGAACAAATACCTAGCTGATAGTGGCATCGCTGCACGTCGGAAAGCATCAGAAATGGTTTTGGCGGGAGAAGTGAGCATCAACGGTCAAGTGTGTAAAGAGCCTGGGTATCGGGTTAAGAAAGATGACGAGGTGAAGCACAACAACAAAGCCGTCAAACCCGTAGAAAAAATGATTTATTTGTTGATGAACAAACCCAAAGATACCATTACAACGGTGTCGGACGAACGCGGACGGCATACGGTGATGGAAATTGTTGGGCGGACGGTCAAAACGCGGATTTTTCCCGTAGGTCGCCTCGACCGCGACACAACAGGCTTGCTTTTGATGACAAATGATGGCGATTTAGCGCAAAAGATGACGCATCCAAGCTATCGTCTTAAAAAACTCTACCAAGTCGAGTTGCATACGGCGGTGACTAAGCACCACATGGAAGAAATTGCCGCAGGTCTTGAATTGGAAGACGGCGTGGCCGAAGTTGACGCGGTAAATTACGTCGAAGACGGTGCTAAAAGCGACGTTATGATTGAGTTACACATTGGTAAAAATCGTATTGTACGCCGTATTTTTGAACATTTGGGCTATCAAGTCGTCAAACTTGACCGCATTTATTATGGCGGTTTGACAAAAAAAGATTTGCCTCGCGGCGGCTATCGCTCATTGACGGAGCGAGAAGTCATTATGTTGAAACATTTTTCGGGCAAATAAGACTTGCAGTCATTTCAGATGTCAAATGTCAAGGTGTAAAAATTTGGTGGCTAATTATTTGAAAATCAGGTTTTTACATCTTAATATTTTTCCTTTTTGATTTAGAATTTTGAAAAATACTGAGGGGTATGCTTTGTTTAAAAAATGTTTTGTGAAAATAGGTGCAAGAGACATCTCAAATGTTACCTTTGCCGTCGAAATCGCTAGAAACGATGTTTTTACGCATTTTTTTAATTGAAAAATCACGTTTTTATTTAAAACTTTTACAAGAATCATGGCAACTATTGCAGAGAAAGTCACGAAAATTATCGTTGACAAATTGGGTGTTGACGAGTCAGAAGTGACACCAAAAGCCTCTTTTACGCAGGATTTGGGCGCGGACTCACTCGACACGGTGGAGTTGATTATGGAATTCGAAAAAGAATTCAATCTCTCTATCCCTGATGAGCAAGCTGAGAAAATCACGACTGTTGGACAGGCGGTTTCTTATTTGGAAAGCGCATCTAACGCGTAATTGTATCGGCGGCAAAGGTTGGCAATTCTTTGAGAATCAATCATTTACGCCTATAAATTTCGCTTGAAAGTATCGAAATCTCAATCCACGAACAGCTGCGGCGGTTCGTGGATTTTTTTGTTTAACCCGCAAACTCGCTCAAGCATTTTTCACACAAACAGCCTTTGTGTTGCCCTTCCAACATCTCGAGGGTTCGTGGATGAACGCGACTACGCGGCCCGTCCACTTGTTCACACCAACACGTTCCGTCACGGACGACGCCTTCTCTTCTGTTTTGTCGCATTTTGTAGCAAATCATGTCACTATCGCACCGACCACAGCCATTGCGAAACCCTTTAACTTCAAGAATCGAGGCCCATTCCACTTGCCCACCAACAGGTGGATTGAGCTTACGGACGCGTAAACGGGCTTCAAACATATTGGTAAACTGATATTTGAACCTGAAAATGATGTTGTTCACCACCGTTTCAAGGAGTTTTTGTGGTGAACGCATTTCAATCTCGCAAATCTCAAAAACCGTCTGATAATTCACCGTATTACTTACTTTCTCTGTGTCGTCTTCAACAACAACGCTCGCTTTGCTGATGTCAGTATCAATCCACACATCGAGCAAAAAATCAGTGCCTAGCACCCGTTCTTCGGGATATAACCCGTGGAAAGCGCGAAAACGCATCCCTTCTATTGAAATTAAAGCCATAATTGAAGTTTGAAGTTTGAAGTTTGAAGTTTGAAGTTTGAAGGCCGCTTAAACTAAGATTTCTGCTTAATTTTCAAGTTTTTTTGCTTCAAAAACAGCAAGAATACTGAGGGGGCTATTTTTTGAATTTTTCACATTCGAGTTCAAGTTTGGCAGCTTTCAAACTTCTAATTTTAAACGTTACAATAAATAATGCGGCGAAAATAGCCGATTTTAAGAAAGCAAATAGGGAAAAAACAAAAGCCCCAAAATTGGGGCTTGGGAACACATCGTTTTGGCAAAACTGCGTGTTGAAAAAAAGTGAATTTGTGTTACTTGTTTATGGATTCAAAGCCCTCTAAAAAAAGAACTTCATCTGGATTTGTTAATGATTTTTAAATTTTTGGCCAAATAAGATTCTGATTTGATGTAGAATACAATAATATTTTGAAATTTTGTACATCTGAAAAGGTGTTTTCGAAATATAATTTGGGTTTTTAAAAATTTTTGTCAAGAAAAATGAGGCTTTTTTTCATTCATTCACCCAACTTTAACTTTTTTTTTCCTTGAAGACGAAACCACCAAAGCATGTATATATATTGACAATCAATGGTTTGCGTAATATTTTTCTATCGAACGCGCTAAAATTTTCTCAAAGGTAGTGTAATTTTTTATAGTGTCAATAAAACTGACAAATAAAATTTTAAAATATACAAATTCTTTAACACGATACTTTTCTTGAATTGTCCGTCCTAAGTGTGTTCTTAATGACAACTAAACAGGACACACCAAAGACTATATTTTTGAATTTAAACTAGCTTTCCACTTAATAATGAGAACCGAAATAAATCTCGTATTAGAAAAATACCGCCGTTTCAATGACCATAACTTAGCCCGTTTGGTGCGTACAGTTGAGCGTCATATGACAAACGAAATCAGCCGAACGCTTCAAGAGCGTGGTTATAATACATTGAGTGCAAGGCACTTACAAGTGTTTGAAAACCTCGATACTGAGGGGGTCAGCATTATCAGCTTGGCCCAACGGGCAGGCATCTCGAAGCAAGCAATGAGCAAAATGGTGAAGGAAGTCGCTATTGACGGTTTTGTGGATGTAATGACCGACGACCGTGACAACCGTGTTCAACTTGTCAATGTAACTGAAAAAGGGGCAGAACTTATTGGCGATATTCGCCGCGAAATCGTCCGCCGTTGCGACGACTTGTTGATGCAAAATGTGGTGACGCGAGATGAACTTGACCAAGCTAACAACATTTTTACCAAATTGTTGAAACATTTTGATAAAGTCAGTTCTTCAAGTTGCTTCGCCATGAACTTAAATTAATAACAATTTATTTACTTGTTTTCATTTGTCTAAACAACGATAAAACACAACAATTACGTATAAGAAAATCCCCTTATCTCACGTTGCTTAACGTGTCGAAAAGGGGATTTTTTTATGCTCTAAAATGAAAAAAAAAGCGTGTCACAACATTCATTAAATGCTAAAAAATGAGTTTAAACGCTCATTTTCAACGTACTCACCACTTTTTCGTATATTTTTCTACGAAAATATTTTTTTTAAAGATATTAATTACGACACTTGACTTTCAAAATTATTATACGTACAACTTTTCCGTACAGACTCACCACTTTATATAAGCAGATAAAATTTTAAAATTATAATTCCAGCAATATAACTAGCGACATTACTTTTAACGTGCAGCATTACGCCCTACAACATAATCACTTCGACTGTATATATCTTCCCCTCATTTAATCACTTAGACTTAACTTGTCCAAATTGGGCATAAAACAACACGCTCTAATATGAATCTACTATTTTCAGAGAGAAACCTTGTGCGTTTGATTCGCTTAGTCGAACGTCACACCGCAACAAACATTGGCAAATTGCTGGAACAACATGGTTATGCACCCCTAACAGCACGACATTTACAGGTATTTGAAAGCCTCGACCCGAACGGCTCGAGCATTGTGCAAATGGCGCAAAACGCCGCTATTTCTAAGCAGGCGATGAGCAAATTGGTGAAAGATGTGGCCGCCGAGGGTTTTGTTGAAGCCTTGCCCGACGAGCGCGACAGTCGTTTTATCGTCGTCAAATTGACTCCCAAAGGAGAAGTTTTGCGCCGCGATATTCTTCTGAAAATTGTCGTCTTTTACGACAATTTGGTGGACAATGACACGCTTACAACTGTCGAAGTGCAAGCAATGACGGACACAATGTTAAAGATTTTGAAGCATTTTGAAGGGCAAAAATCGTAAAATTAAATAATGGAAAAAGCATAAAACGTCAGCGATGTTTCAAATCTCGCCGATGTTCGCTTTCAACACACCCCTCAGTATTTTTTGCCCTTCAAAAGGAAAGCCTTGAAAACGCGGTGTTTTCAAGGCTTT